>SFOF01000290.1 GCA_004552515.1 Clostridiales bacterium | reverse complement strand
CCGCGCCCATCACGCCCCATTGGCCGCCGCCGAACACCAGCTCATGGCCGCGCTCGCCCAGCAGCCTTCCGAACAGACGTGCCTCATCGTAGACCGCCTGATCAAGATCGTTCCCCGCGACGCCGAACACGGCGATTTTCATCATCGCTCACCTCATATGTCCACTATAAACCGTCTGGCCGCGCCTGTAAAGAGGGCGGCGGCAGAGTTCACATTTATTTCGCAAGTTTACCGCAATTACAGCTTCAGCGCGGCCAGGCCGACCTTGCGGCGCACCTTGAGCAGCGTGCGCTGGGCCAGGGCGTTCGCACGCTCGGCGTTCTTCGTCATGACCTCGGCCAGATAGGCCTTGTCGGCGGAAATCTTCGCATAGCGCGCCTGAATCGGCTCCAGCTCGGCGATCACCGCGTCGGCCACGGCGTCCTTGAACGCGCCGTAGCCCCTGCCGTCGTATTCGGCGGTGATTTCATCCATGTTCTTGCCCGTCACGGCGGAGAATATGCTCATGAGGTTCGAGATGCCCGGCTTGTTTTCGGGATCGAACACCACGGAATTGTCGCAGTCGGTCTGCGCGCGGCGCAGCTTCTTGCGGATGATGTTCGGCTCGTCGAGCAGCGCGATGTAGGTGTCCTCGGGATCGGACTTGGACATCTTGCGCGTCGGCTCCTGCAGCGACATGATGCGCGCGCCCACCTTGGGGAAATAGCCGTCCGGCACGACGAACGTCTCGCCGTACACGCTGTTGAAGCGCTCGGCCAGATTGCGCGCCAGCTCGAGATGCTGCTTCTGATCCGCGCCGATGGGCACCATGTCGCTCTGATAGAGCAGAATGTCGGCGGCCATCAGCGAGGGATAGGTGAACAGGCCGGCGTTGATGTTGTCGGCGTGCCTGGCGGATTTGTCCTTGAACTGAGTCATGCGGGACAGCTCGCCCATATAGGTGATGCAGTCGAGAATCCAGCCCAGCTCGGCATGGCCGGAAACGTGGCTCTGGAAATAAATCAGGCTCTTGTCGGGATCAAGGCCGACGGCCAGAAACAGGCTCATGACCTTCAGGCAGTTCTTGCGCAGCTGCGCGGGATCCTGCCGCACGGTCAGCGCGTGCAGATCGACCACGGAAAACAGGCAGTCGTACTGATCCTCCAGCAGCTTGAAATTGCGCAGCGCGCCGATATAGTTGCCCAGCGTGAGCGTGCCGGTGGGCTGGATGCCGCTGAAAAGCCGCTTTTTGCGTTCAACCTGAGTCTGTTCCATAAGATGTATCCTCCCGTTTCGTCGATTGACAATATCTGTTTGTTTAAGTATACCGCATAACGGGCCGTTTTGCAAGCGCGGTATTTGACATTTGCGCGCGCACAGAGTATGATAGGAGACGGAGGCGATTATTGATGGCGAAAACCGTACTCATCACCGGCGGCTCGCGCGGAATCGGGCGCGCCTGCGTGGAGCTGTTTGCGCGCAGGGGCTGGCGCGCGGTCTTTCTCTGCCGGACGCGGGCGGACGCGGCCAAAATGCTTGTGGATAAGCTGCGCGCCGAGGGCTGCGACGCGGAATATTTCCTGTGCGACGTTTCGGACCGGACGCGCGTAGACGAGGTCGTCGGCGAGATCCTGCGCCGCTGTCACCGCATCGACGCGCTGGTCAACAACGCCGCCATATCGCAGATCAAGCTGTTCACCGATCTCACGCCCGAGGACTGGCGGCGCATGTTCGCCGTCAACGTGGACGGCGTGTTCAACTGCACGCAGGCCGTGCTGGGCGGCATGATCAGCGAAAAGAGCGGCGCGATCGTCAACATATCCTCGATGTGGGGACAGGTCGGCGCGTCCTGCGAGGTCGCCTATTCCGCCGCGAAGGCCGCCGTTATCGGGCTGACCAAGGCGCTGGCCAAGGAGGTCGGCCCGTCGGGCGTGCGCGTCAACTGCGTCTGCCCCGGCGTGATCGACACCGACATGAACGCCGCGCTGGATGAGGAAACCCGCGCCGCGCTGCGCGATGAAACGCCGCTCGAGCGCATCGGCACGCCGGAGGACGTCGCCCGCGCCGTCGCCTATCTCTGCTCGGAGGAAGCGTCTTTCATCACGGGACAGATCTTGGGCGTAAACGGCGGCATGATCATCTGACGCGGGGCGCATTGCTCTTTTCAGCGGGCATGACGCGGCGCTTTTGAAGCCATTCCAGTCTCTATGTACCCCATGCGTCCTGCAAGCGTCGCGCGCAAAGGACTCCCGCGCCGGTTTTCAGGACGGTTCATTGAAGACTTTGGTCTGTTTTTGTAATTTTAGACCACAGTCTGTTTTATCCAAGGTAAGAAAAGGCCAAGACCCGCAGCGCCGCGGATCCCGGCCCCTTTTGCGCGTTTTATCAGCGCACTTCCTCCAGCGGCTCGACGCACTCGCTGGCGCGATAGTTCTTCTTCTCGATGGGCTTGGCCCAGTAGATCGCGTTCTTGATAACGCGGATGACATTGGGATTGAAGAAGGAATTGCCCGTCTCATGGCCCGGATGGAAATAGAAGATCTTGCCGGCGCTGCGGGTGAACGTGCAACCGCCGCGGAACACATGGCCGTCCTGATACCAGGTGACGAAGATCAGATCGTCGGGATCCGGAATGTTGAAGTATTCGCCGTACATCTCCTCCACGTCCAGCGTGAACTCCAGCGGCACGCCCTGCGCGATGGGATGGGTGGGCTTGACCGTCCAGACGTGGGCGCGCTGATCAATGCTGTTCCATTGCAGCGAGCAGGATGTGCCCATCAGCGCGCGGAAGGGCTTGCTGTGATGCGCGGAATGAAGCGCGATGAAGCCCATGCCGTTGCGGACGTGCTCCACGACGCGCGCAACAACGTCGTCGCGCACATCGCCGTGACGCGCGTGTCCCCACCCGAGCAGCACGTCGGTGTCGTTCAGCACGTCCTCGGACAGGCCGTGCTCCTCGTCCTTCTCCAGCCAGGCCGTGCGGATCTCGAAATCGTCGCAGGACA
>SFOF01000289.1 GCA_004552515.1 Clostridiales bacterium | reverse complement strand
TTTAGGCATTACAGTCATACGAATACTATATCATACGCCCGGGTGGATTGCAAGTATTATCTCAAAAAATATCGAATTTTTTCGTTATTTTTTGTAGACCAGCATTTCGGGCGTCCAATCCCTGAGAACGGGCTGCATGGAGCGGGCGATCTTCTTCGCGCCCTCGAGGTCGTGCAGCTTATAGTTGCCGCATTCGACGCGGGTCGTGCCCGGCACCTCGCCCTCGAACGAGGCGACAAAGTCCATCGTCTCGCGCACCAGACGGATCGCGTCGGCCGGGTCCATGTCGCGCACGAGGAAGTAAAAGCCGGTCTGGCAGCCCATCGGCCCGGCGTAGATGATCTGGTCGGCCAGATCGGAATTGCGCACGTAGGTCGCGAACAGGTGCTCAAAGGTGTGCGCGGCGGCAGGCTCGAGGTAAACGCCGCCGTTCGGCAGCACCATGCGCACGTCATAGGTCGTGATGTCGCCGTCGATCCGGCTGGTATACATGCCCGGGGTCAGCAGATCGTGGTTGACCTCAAAGCTGGCGATTCGTTTCATAAGCGGTCAGGCTCCTTTTTGTCCGTTTTTCGTTCCTCCTTATTATACGGCGGCGCGGCACGGTTGACAAGCGGGTTTTTCTGCTTCGGACGGCTGTTTTTCCCGGCGGCGCGGAATTTTACTTGACAAAAGCAGGAAAGCGCTGGTATAGTATGATCAGTTTGAAAGTAAAACTAATTTCGAGTATGGGGGTAATCTTTATGCAGGTACGCAAGCTGACGCTGGCAGCGCTGTTCGCGGCGCTGACCGCTGTTTTTTCGCAGATCGCCATTCCGACGCCCTGGCAGGTGCCGGTCAATCTGGCTACGATGGCCGTCTTCCTCTCGGGCGCGGTGCTGGGCGCGCGCTGGGGCGCGGCGTCGCAGCTCACCTTCCTCGCCCTCGGCCTGTGCGGCGCGCCCGTTTTCTCGGGCTTTAAGGGCGGCATGGCCGTGCTCGCCGGCCCGACCGGCGGCTATCTCGTCGGCTATGTGCTGGCCGCGCTGGCCGTCGGCCTGCTGGCAAAGCGCCTGTCCGGCCGCGCGGTGCTGCCGTTCGCCATGGCCTGCGGCCTTGTCCTGTGCTACGCGCTGGGTACGGCGTGGTTCATGGTCTCCACCCAGAGCGGTCTGATCCGTTCGCTGACCCTGTGCGTGCTGCCCTTCCTGCCGGGCGACGCGCTCAAGATCGCGGCGGCCAGCCTGCTGGCGCCCCGCCTGACCGGCCTGCTGGCGCAGGAGCACACCGCGTAAAAAATCGCACGATTGCAAAAAACGCCGCCCATTGGGCGGCGTTTTATTTTGCTTACAGCACCGAAGTGATGATCTCGAGGGTTTTTTCAGGCAGGGCCTTGATCTCGGGGCGGCTCATGCCCGCGGTCTCGATCGCAGGATGAATGGTGATCCTGACCTCGGCCGGATGAATCCAGAAATGGTTGGCCTCCATCAGCTTGTACGAGCCGTCGATCGTGACCGGCACGATGGGCGCGCCCACGCGCGAGGCGATGCGGAACGCACCCGCCTTGAACTCGTGCATCTCGCCGCCCCGGGAGCGGGTGCCCTCGGGGAAGATGGTCAGCGAGCGGCCGGTCTCGAGCAGAGCCGCGCCGTCCAGCATGACCTGCGCGCCCGCGCGCGGCGAGGAACGGTCAACAAACAGGCAGTGCAGGTGGCGCATCCACGTGCGGATGCCCGGAATCTTGTCGATCTCCTGCTTGGCGATCAAGCCGCGCGGCTTGCCCACGCAGGCCAGCATGAGTGGGATGTCGAAATACCCCTGATGATTCGCGATGTAGACCGCCGGGCGGTCGATCAGGTTTTCCTCTCCCGTGACCGTCACCTTTGCGCCCGCGAAGTACAGCAGGCGGCGCGCCCAGTTGGCGACGAACCGCTCGACCAGCCGGTCGGCGTCCGCATCCCGCCCGCGTTTTTCCAGATACCAGACGTAGCCGCTGGCCGGGATGCACAGCAGCAGGTAAAGCCAGAAATAGGCAAACCAGAGGATCGTGCGCATTATGCTTCCCCCCGTTCCGCCGCGCGCGGCTTCATGTCGCGCAGCTCCTTCCGATAAATCCGATAAAGCAGGGCGAACGAGATGACAAACGAGGCAACCTCAGCGATCGGGAACGCGCACCAGACGGCATTCAGGCCAAACATCCGACCCAGCACATAGGCGGCCGGGAGAATGATGAAGAGCTGGCGGCAGAGCGAGACGATGAGCGAGGCCATGCCGTGGCCGGTGGCCTGAAACATGGTCGAATTAATAATGCCGAAGGCCGCGCCCAGGAAAGAAAAGCTGATCGTGCGCAGGGCGGGCACGCCGCAGGCCAGCATGGCGGCGGTCGCAGCCGCGTCGTCCACATCGGCGAACAGCATGAGCATCTGCCGGGGCAGGCACTGGAACAGAGCGAAGCCGAGCAGCATGATGACGACCGCCGAGCCAAGCGTCACGCGGTAGGCGCTCATCAGACGGTGACGGTCACGCGCGCCGTAGTTATAGCCCATAACGGGCAGTGCGCCCTGATTGAGACCGAAAACCGGCATGAACACGAAGGTCTGGAGCTTGAAATAGATGCCCAGAACCGAGACCGCAATCTCGGAGAAGCCGATCAGGATGACGTTCAGGCCGGCGGTCATGACCGACATGATCGACTGCATGACAATGCCGGGCAGACCGACCTGATAGATCTGCGCGAACATACGCGCCTGCGGCCGCCAGCCGCGCAGGCTGGCGCGGATGACCTTCTGATGGATGAACAGACCCCAAACGCCGATGACCATACCGACGATCTGGCCGATGACGGTCGCGATGGCCGCGCCCCGGATGCCAAGCTCCGGGAACGGCCCGAGGCCGAAGATCAGCAGCGGGTCAAGGATGATGTTGACGATCGCGCCGGTCAAGCCCTGAAACATCGGGATGATCATGTTGCCCGTCGCCTGCTGGATCTTCTCGCACATCATGGAGAGC
>SFOF01000288.1 GCA_004552515.1 Clostridiales bacterium | reverse complement strand
ATTTTTGTGATTGTTATGCCATATATCATTCGTGTTTTCCGCCCATTCACAGCGCCAACACAACTGCAATGCTCTGTATTTCTGCGAAAAACACGAACATTAGCGTTTCGCCGTCCTGTTTTTACCGCCGCGCTCCTTGCTTCGCGATTTTTCCGCGCTTTGAGTCATGTTTTGCATTGATATAACACATTTCAAGGCCCGCAGCGCCGCTTTTTAAGTCAAAATCCGCGTCATTTCCTTGCAAAGCGCCGCGGTTCATGGTATGATTTGAGCAGATATTTCCAGATTCAGTCATGAAAGAGGCGCATTTTATGATCGGCACAGCCATTGTCGGCGCGGTTTTTCTGGACATCAAGGGCTACCCATTCGGGCCTTACTCTCCCACGGGCACCAACATCGGCACGGTTGAGTTTGCCGACGGCGGCGTGGCGCGCAATGTCGCGGAAAATTTCGGCGCGCTGAAAATGCCCTGCAGCTTTGTCAGCTCGGTCGACTACTCCTCGCATGCCCAGTCGCTGCGCAATCGTCTGCGCCAGACCGGCGTCAACACCGATTATCTGATTTCCGCCGAGAACGCCATGGGCAAATGGCTGGCCGTTTTCGACGATCACGGCGATCTGGCCGGCTCCGTCTCGCATCAGCCCGATTTTTCAGCGCTCGAGCAGCTCATTGCGCAGCACGGCACAGAAATCATCGGCGGCTGCGACAGCCTGATCCTCGAAATCGACATGAACGAGCGCCTGGCCGACGCGCTGCTCCGCCTGGCCGAGCAATATGATAAGAAGGTTTACGTCATCGTCGGCAATATGGGCGTCATTCTGCGCCGGCCGGACTTTCTCAGGCGCGTCGACTGCTTTATCTGCAATGAAATTGAAGCGGGGCGGCTTTTCGGCCGCGATCTGAGCGTGCTCAAGCCCGCCGAGCTGCTCTGTCTGCTGCCCGGCGAAATGGAAAGGGCCGGCATCGCCTCGATGATCGTCACAATGGGGCCGCAGGGCGCGGTCTATTTCGACGCGCGCACCGGCGAATCGGGGCATTGTCCCGCGCGTCCCTGTCGGCTGGTTGATTCCACCGGCGCGGGCGACGCCTTCCTCTCCGGCGCGGTGATGGGACTGACGCGCGGCCTGCCGCTCAAAACGGCGGTGCGCGCGGGCGCAAAGCTGGCGGCGACGGTCATACAGCGCAAGGAAAACGCAGCGCCGCCCATCGAGGGCTTTTTCGACGAATTCGAGCCGTCCGCATTTTGAGTTCCTACATTATATAATGCAGAAAGAGGACATACGCTATGAAAATTGGCATGAGTTCCTATTGCCTGGATCGGGAAATCGAGCAGGGGTGCATGACGCTCCTCGAGTGCATAGACTGGGCGGCGCGTCAGGGCGCGGACTGCCTCGAGCTGGTGCCCTTCGCCTTCCGCTTCGACGACCCCGCGACCGGAAAGATCGACACAGCGCTGATCAAATCCGTGCGCCGGCGCGCGCAGGACGCGGGCGTCGAGCTGGTCAACTATTCCATATTGGCCGATCTGTGCCGCGAGGGCGACGCGCTGGCCGCCGAAAAGGCGCGCATCCGGCATGAAATCGACATCGCCGCCGAGCTGGGCGTGCCGCGGATGCGCCACGACGTGACCGCCTTTCGCCGCCCGCTGGCCCAGAACACGCTGACCGACTTCGACCGCTGGCTGCCCGTGCTGACCGACAGCGCCCGCGAGCTGTGTGAATACGCCGCCGCGCGCGGCGTCATGACGCTGATTGAAAATCACGGCTTCTTCGCCAACGGCTGCGACCGCGTGGAGCGCATCCTGAACGGCGTGGCGCATCCGAATTATGGTCTGCTGCTGGACACCGGCAACATCGTCTGCGTGGACGAGGATCCCACCGCCGCCTGCCAGGCGCTGACCGCGCGCACCCGCATGGTGCATCTGAAGGATTTCTACATCCGTTCCCGCGATCCGGGCGATTCGACGCAGTTCGACTGCGGCGGCCACTGGTTCCGCTCGCGCGCGGGGAAATATCTGCGCGGCGCGATTCTGGCGCAGGGCGATCTGGACGTTTACGCGATACTCGGCGCGCTGAAGAAAAGCGGCTATGACGGCTGCGTCGCCGTCGAGTTCGAGGGACTTGAGGACGCGCGCTACGCCACCGGCGTGAGTCTGGCAAACGCCCGCCGCATCTGGGACGAAGTCTAAAATTTGACGTTATCCGTCATGAGCATCAAAGGAGAAAAACAGCCATGAACACACTGGACAAGCTGCAAAGCGGTCAGGTCTATCTGATGGACGATCCGGAATTTGCCGCCGAGCAGGCCAAATGCCTCGAAAAACAGTATGATTACAACATGACCCGTCCCTCGGAGAGCGATAAGCGCGCGGCTCTCTTGAAGGAGATGTTCGCCGAGGTGGGCGAGGGCTGCTATATCGAGCCGCCGCTGCACGCCAACTGGGCGGGCCGTTTCGTGCATTTGGGAAAATCCGTCTATGCCAATTTCAATCTCACGCTGGTGGACGACACGCGCATCGACATCGGCGATCACACCATGCTCGGCCCGAACGTGACCATCGCCACTGCCGGGCACCCCGTCGATCCAGAGCTTCGCGAGCGCGTGGCGCAGTTCAATCTGCCGGTGCGCATCGGGCGCAACTGCTGGCTGGGCGCGGGCGTAATCGTGCTGCCGGGCGTGACGATCGGCGATAACAGCGTCATCGGCGCGGGCAGCGTGGTCACGAAGGATATTCCCGCCAACGTCGTGGCCGTCGGTTCGCCCTGCCGCGTGGTGCGCCCCATCGGCGAGCATGACCGCGAATACTATCACAAGGATAAGAAAAGCGATTACGACGCGCTGTGATTTTGCCAAAATATACATGAAAGCATCTTCCGATTCGCATTGTAGATCGGAAGATGCTTTCATATTTATATTCCGTCATTCAGCCACGGCCACGCCGATGCGCATATCCGCGCAGCCGAAGTACAATAGCTTTTTGCCCTTGAA
>SFOF01000287.1 GCA_004552515.1 Clostridiales bacterium | reverse complement strand
GCAGGTGCAGAGACATTCTGTTCCTGCTTTCAAGTTCATTCTAAGAAAAGCGAGAAAAACCTATGTCTCAGAAAAATCAAAACAGGGCGCTGATCGCTCTGGCGCTATGCGTCGCGCTGTGCCTGGCCGCTCTGATGGGCGCGGGCGTACTGGCGCTGAATATAACGAGAACTCATTCGGTCAGCCGCCCCATCACGCAGGCGGAAATCGACGAGCTGGATCGCTATGCGCGATTGAATGAAGTCTATGAAATGATCACGAACGATTATTACATCGACGTGGACGCGGATCAGCTGATTCTGGGCGCGATCGACGGCATGACGGCCTCCCTGAACGATCCCTATACCTATTATCAGACGCCCGAGGACGTTGAAGAAGAACAGACCTACGAGGAGGGCGTTTATTACGGCATCGGCGTGCAGCTGCTGGCCGGAAGCGACGATAAGCTCTATGTGACGCGCGCCTATGCCAACAGCCCCGCGCGCAGGGCCGGTATTCGCTCGGGTGATATTGTGACGGCCATCGCGGGAGAAACGCTGACCGGCAGCTCCGCCGAGCAGCTCAATCGGGCGGTGGACATGATCCGCGGCGAGCAGTATACCGGCGTGGACGTGACCGTGCTGCGCGGCGGTGAGGAGCTGACGTTCAACGTTACGCGCGACACTGTGACCATCAATCGCGTGGAATACAGCGTGCTGGAGGGCAATATCGGCTATATCGCCATATACGAGTTCATGGGCGACGACGTCGCGGGCTTTAACGAGGCGCTCGACGTGTTGCTTAAACAGAAGGTAAGCGCGCTGGTCATCGATCTGCGCGATAATCCCGGAGGCCTGCTCGGCGACGTGCTGGATATTGCCGATCGCTTGCTCGACGAGGGATTGGTCGTTTACATGGAAAATCGCCATGGCGAGCGGCAGAGCTTCTATTCGGAAAAGGGCGGCGTGGACCTGCCCATGGCCGTGCTGGTCAACGGCTTTTCAGCCAGCGCGTCCGAGGTGCTGACCGGCGCGCTTCAGGATTACGGCGTGGCCGAGGTGGTGGGCGAGACGACGTTCGGCAAGGGCATCGTGCAGACGATCACCACGTTCGGCGGTGACGGCGCAGGGCTGCACATGACGACCGAAAGCTACTATACGCCCAACGGCCGCTCGATCCACGGCACGGGCATCGAGCCGGATGTGGTGATCGCGCCCGAAGAAGACGATGAAATCAACGCCGAGCAGCCCGATCCCGCAAAGGACGCGCAGCTGCGCAAGGCCGTCGAGCTGCTGACTGAAAAGATCGAAAAGTAAAGTGAGAAAGCGCCGTTTGCGCCCCTTGAAGGCCGCGGCGCTTTTGATATTGCGGGCGGGTCAGCGCTCCATATCCCGCAAAACGGCGAGAAGATAATCAATGTCCTCGGGCGTATTCTGCCAGCTTGGGCTGACGCGCACCGTGCCGCGCCGCAGCGTTCTGAGCCAGCCGTGCATACCGGGCGCGCAGTGCAGTCCGCCCCGAACGGCAATCCCGCGCTGATCCAGCGCGTCAGCGACGGCGGTTGACATACGGTCGCCCAGATTGAAGCTGACAACGCCCACGCGCGCGGCATCCTCGGCAGGTGAATAGAGCGTAACCGTCTCCATAGCGCTGAGGCCGTCGTAGAGCATCCGCGTCAGCTCCCGCTCGCGCGCCCAATGCTTACGGCCCTCTTCGGAGACGAGCGCCGCGCCGGCCTGCAATCCGGCGATCCCCGGCAGATTGACCGTGCCGCTCTCGTAACATTCCGGCGGATCGGCGGGCTGGAGCATACTTTCCGAGCTGGAGCCTGTGCCGCCCTCGCGGAAGGTTTCCAGCGGCGTGTCGGGCGCGATGTACAGTCCGCCCGTGCCCTGCGGGCCAAGCAGTCCCTTGTGACCGGGAAAGGCATAGAGCGCGCATTTGAGAGCGCTCACATCCACGGGAACATGGCCGATGGCCTGGGAGCCGTCGATGAGATAGCGCACGCCGTGCCTTGACAAGCAATCGCCGATAGCCGCGACCGGCTGAATCGCGCCGGTGACATTCGAAGCGTGCGTTGATATGCACAGCGCCGTGTTGCGGCGCAGCGCCCTTTCAAACTTCTTATCAGACACCGTGCCGCTTTCATCGGGAGAGAGCAGCGTGACCTCGATCAGGCCGCGCACTTCCAGCCCCTTGAGCACACGCAGCACGGAATTGTGCTCCATGAGCGTCGAAACGACGTGATCGCCCACGCGCAGACTGCCCTTGATGGCCATGTTGAGCGCGTCGGTCGCGTTGAAGCAAAAGACCACATGGCCGCCGGACGGCGCGTTCATGAGCGCGGCGAGCGTTTCGCGGCATTTGAGCAGCATCCGCGCGCCGCCCAGCGCTCTCATGTGTCCGGAACGCCCGGGATTGCCGTTCATGACGGTCAGCGCCGCGAGCACCGCGTCGATAACGGGCTGAGGCTTGGGGTGGCTGGTCGCCGCGTTGTCCAAATAAACGTCCACGGGCATTACCTCCGCACATCGCGTTTTGATTTGCCATACAGTGTATGGGAGCGACAAAAAAGATATGCTCCGGGAGGTTTAGCATTATGGACGTTTATGGCATCGCCGCATTCCGGTCCCGGCAGCAGGTGCTGCACTATGAATCGATTCTGTCACGGCGCGGGATTCCCGTACGCGTACTCTCAACGCCGCGCGAGGTGGCTGTGGGCTGCGGACTTTCGCTGCAATTTCCGGTGGAATATGTCCGGCCGGTACAGGAGGTGCTCTCGCGCGAACATCCGGCCAATCTGATCGGACTGTACATGGTCGATAAGCGGCCGGACGCCCGCGCGCGACTGACCGTTCTCTCAAAGTGAAAAAATAACAGTGCGCCGGTAGGCAAACGCTCGAAAAAGTGTTACAATATATAGTGTTTTTACAATGGTGAGGTGTGACGATATGACGCACGAGAAGGTTGGCGCCGTACTGGACGCCCTTGAAGGGCTTTATCCCGAGGCGCA
>SFOF01000286.1 GCA_004552515.1 Clostridiales bacterium | reverse complement strand
GCTCAAAATGGCGCTGGGAAAGGGTGACAAGACCGCGTTCAAGCAGGCGCTTTACCGATTCCTGCGCGACGTGCCCGAGCCGAAGAAACAGATCGAGCGCTTCTGGGACGCGCATATCGGCATGGTACATCATTGGTATCTGGAGGTGCACAGGCCGGACGATGTGGTGATCACCGCCTCGCCCGTCGATTTCGTGCGGCCTGCGTGCCGGCGGCTGGGCATTGAACGCGTCCTCGGCTCGCCGGTCGATATTGAAAAGGGCGTGTGTACCGGCAAAAACTGCGACGGCGCAGAGAAGGTGCGCGCGTTCGAAGAGGCGTTCCCCGGCGCGCGGGTGGAGTGCTTCTATTCCGATTCGCTGCACGATACGCCCATGGCGATGCGCGCGGAGACGGCGTTTCTGGTGAAGGGCGAGCGGCTGGAGCCGTGGCCGAAGCAGGGCGAAGGGGCATGAACGAGATTCGCGCGTTTCTGCTCTCATCGCGGGAAGAGGGCTACGCGGCGTTCCAGAGGAAGCTGCTGCCGGGCGTCGGAAACATCGTCGGCGTGCGGATGCCGCTCGTTCGCGGCTATGTGAAGCAGGCGCTCAGGGACGGACGCTGGAAAAAATGGCCGGAGCCGGACGCGGACGCGCCGTACGAGGAGCTGATGATCCGCGGCCTGATACTGGCGCAGGCCGATATGCCCTTTGACGAGCATACGCGCGCCATGGAAGCGTTCCTGACGCGCATCGATAACTGGGGCGTGTGCGACGGCGTGTGCTCGGCCTGCCGCTTTCTGCGGGATGACCGCGAGCACGGCTACCGGTGGCTTACGCACCTGCTGGAGAGCGACGCGGAATTCACCGTCCGCTTCGCGCTGGTCTGCCTGTGCGATCATTTCGCGCGGGAAGGGGATTGGACGGCGCGCGTGCTTGAAGCGGCGCGGACGGCGAAGTGCGGTGAAAACTACTATGCGCGCGTGGCGCTGGCGTGGCTGCTGGCCGAGACGGCCTCGGCGGACGCGGGCGCTGTGACGGCCTTTCTGCGCGGCGGGATCGATCCGTTCGTGCGGTCCCGCGCGGTGCGCAAGATCAGGGAATCCTATAAAATCAGCGCCGCGGACAAGGCGGCGTTTGACGATATGTTGCGCGACATGAAAAACAAAGGAGTGGATACCCATTAAACTGCTGATTATCAGGCATGGCGATCCCGATTATTCCATCGATTCGCTGACCGAAAAGGGCTGGCGCGAGGCGGAGCTGCTGGGCGAGCGGCTTTCAAAGCTGAATATCCGCGATTTCTACTGCTCGCCGCTGGGCCGGGCGCGCGATACGGCGAAGCCGGCGCTCAGGCGGTTGAATCGCGAAAGCGATCTGCAAATTTTGCCGTGGCTTCACGAGTTCCGCGGCCATGTGGCCGATCCGTTCAGCGAGAAAAAGCGCATCCCGTGGAATCTTGCGCCGCAGTACTGGACGCGCCAGGAAGCGCTGTTCAATAAGAACGAATGGCTCGATCATCCGCTGATGGCGACCGGCGACGTGCGCGAAGTCTATGAGGAAACGGGCCGCGGCATGGACGCTCTTCTGGAGAAATACGGTTATCGCCGCGACGGTTATATCTTCCGCTGCGAAAACAACAGCGAGGACACGATCGCGCTGTTCTGCCATTTCGCGCTGGGCATGGCGATCATCGCGCACATGACGGGCGCGGCGCTGCCGGTGATGTGGCAGAGCTTCTTCCTGCCCACAAGCTCGGTGACCACGTTCGTGACCGAGGAGCGCGTGAAGGGCGAGGTGTTCTTCAAGTGTATGCAGATGGGGGATACCTCCCATCTTTACGCGGGCGGCGAGCCGGTGTCGCGCTCGGGGCTGTTCCTCGAGCGGCTCGATCCCGAGAAAGCCGGTGAAGTCAATGCCGCACGATAAGGCGCTGAAGCGCGGCTTTACGCTGCTCGAGATGTTCTACTGGATGACGTGCGGCTCGTTCAACACCTACATGGTGTCCTATCTCACAGCCGTGCGGGGCGTGAGCGCGTCGGGCGCGGGGCTGATGCTCGCTCTGGTGATGGCCAGCGCCTGCGCGGGGCAGTTTATTATCGGTTCGCTGTGCGATAAGCGGCAGAACAACCGGCGCGTGTTTATATTTGGCATGGGCGCGACGATTCTCTTGCAGCTGGGCATTTACTTTTCGCCCTCGCTCTGGTTGCTGGGCGCGTTTTACGTCGCGCTGGGCTTTGTCCAGCAGGCGCTCTCGCCGGTGCTGGACACCTGGCTGATCCGCAGCTTCCCGAATGACCGCGACGCGTATTCGCCTATCCGCGCGCTGGGCAGCCTGTCCTATGCCGCGGTGATGGTGATCATGGGCTTCTCGGTGGAAAAGATCGGGCATATCGTCATTAGTCCAGCCGATAGGCGCAATTGCAAGTTTAACTTTATCGGGATTAAGCATTTTTATATTACCTTTCAATTAAAATTAATAATCAAATGTTCTTTTGATATTTTCCTGCATATCTTCGTATGCGGCGGCAACCGTTTTGCTCTTTGAAACCTCGGCAACGCCTACTCTCCACCAGGATTCAAAGCCCGGAGTCATTGTTTTAGGCAAAACCTTAATATCAAAAACAACAGATTTTGTTTGCTTTTTAGCGTCTTCAAGTGCCGCACGAAGCTCATCGGAGGTGCGCACGGTATAGCCCTTTGCACCGTAGCCCTCTGCAATTTTTGCAAAATCGACTCCGATTTCATCGCCGTCAAGCATACCTGTTTTGGGATTTCTTGCTCTGAAAACAGTTCCGAAGGTGTCTGTTCCCTGATTGTTTTGGAGATTTTCTATACAACCCCATCCCATATTATCAAACAGGCAAACATTGATTTTCATATTCTCTTGAAGAGCGGTATAAAGCTCCGAATGGCCCATAAGGAACGAGCCGTCTCCGCAGAAGGTGTAAACCTCTGCCTCGGGCTTTGCAAGCTTTGCGCCGAGTGCGCCGTTCACCTCATATCCCATATTTGAAT
>SFOF01000285.1 GCA_004552515.1 Clostridiales bacterium | reverse complement strand
TTTTGCGTGAACGTATTGGCTTTGCTATGTTTTCCGCGGGGAGTACGCTGGGGCAAAAGGTGGAAGCCGCACTGTGGCTGGCCGGGCAAGTCGTGTGGCCGCGCGATCGCTCCTATGCGCGCAAACCTTTGAGTCAGGCCGCGTCAAGTGGAAGCGGCACAGCCGCCGCCCCAGACTGCGCCAAGGAGACTCGTCTCCCTGGACTCTCTTCATTTGATTCGCGATGTGGGTGCGGTTTACATGGGGGAGCGTAAGGCGGATTCGCTGCGCCGTCACTTGGATACAACAAAGACCTGTCCGCCCCCAATAAGCGGAGGGCGCCGGACAGGTCAGGCTGTATATGGCTAACATTTCCTTCGTTACGCAGCGGCAAGTGGAAGCGGAGCGGCTGTCTGGACCGCCGGCCTAGGCCTTTTTTTCGAAGGTGTGGCCGCATTTGGAGCATTTGACGGTGACGTTGCCCACGCCGCGCGGCAGCCTCAGCGGGAGATGGCAGTTCGGGCACTCGAAATAGACGAACTTCTTGCGGTTCTTGAAGCGCTCGCGCGCCTGCATAACGCTCGTCTTGGCCCTGTAAAAGCGCGCGCTGAACCATGCGTTTTCCGCGCGGCGCTTCGTTATGTTGCGGGAGAGCAGACGGAAAATCGCCCAGATCCATAGCGCCGAAATCAGGACGCTCAGTATCACTGAGTTTGCAAAGGCGTTGATCAGCGTCAGCACAACCGCCGTCCACATCGACGCGTTGCCCAACTGATCCACGCCGTTGCGCCCCTGCATAAAACGGAAAAATTCGGCCTTTAGCTTATCCCAAAACGACATTTCAATCACTCCCACTCTTTCATTTCTCTCATTTTATCACGCAAATATCACCATAGTGTGAACGCAGCGCCCGTCGATGTAAATTCTGCGTTAAGCCTTTGGACGCGGGCGCTTTTGCCGCACGGGATTCATATTCTCGTGCTAGAATAAAAGCATCGATCGCGTGACGTTTTTATGGCGATTGACGATTGTTCATAAATTGGCTATATTTGTGCGCTATGATAGCAGAGTGAAGGGGGCGCTTCGTCATGTACGGCTATGTTTCGATCAATGCCCGCACGCTGGTTAAGGAGGATTACGCGCGATTCCACGCCGTCTACTGCGGATTGTGTCATGCGCTCGCCGTGCGCTATGGTCAGGCCAGCCGCCTGACGCTCAGCTATGACATGACTGTGCTCCAGCTGCTGCTCTCGTCGCTCTATGACGAGGTGGAAACGCAGGGGCGCGAGCGCTGCGCCGAACGGCCTGTCATTGCGCATCACTATGCGTGCGGGCCGTGCGCCGATTACGCCGCCGACATGAGCATACTGCTCGCACACTATAAGTCGCTCGACGATCAGGCCGACGAGGGCCGTGCGCCGCGGGGCATGAAGGGGCGCGCCGTCGAGCGGGCCTTTGAGACTGTGCGTGAAAAATATCCCGACAAGTGCGCGCGCATCGACGCGGCCTTTCGGGAAAACACTCGTCTTGAGCGCGAGGACGGCGGCAATATCGACGCGGCGGCCAACTGCACCGGCGCGATCATCGCGGAGATTTACGCCTGGCGCGAGGACTTTTTCGCGCCCGTGCTGCGGGAGATGGGGCGCGCGCTTGGCCGATTTATCTATCTGATGGATGCGTATGAGGATTTGCCTGCCGATGTGAAGAAAAACCGCCCCAATCCGCTGAGGACAATTTCGCGGCATGGCGATTACGACATGGAAATGCGCCAGATCCTCATGCTGGAGATGGAAGCCTGCACGGCGGCGTTCGAGCGGCTGCCGCTGGTGCGCGATTTGACGCTCATGCGCAATATTTTCTATTCGGGCGTGTGGGGGCGCTATGCGTGGCTGTGCAAAAAGCGCGGCATACCGCTTGACGACGCGCCCGGCAAGGATGCGCCGAAGGACGCTATATAATTTAGGAAGAAACTGCCAACGAAACGATGAGGTTTCAAAAGAAAGCCAAGCAATTGATCCGTTCGCCGGACGGAGAGCAGGCACAGCCTGCCAAGGAGAAGATATGGATCCATACAAGGTTTTAGGCGTGTCGCAGGACGCGACGCAGGACGAAATCAAAAAGGCGTATCGAAAGCTGGCGCTCAAGTATCATCCTGATCGAAACAACGGCTCAAAGGAAGCCGAGGAGAAGATGAAGGAGATCAATGAGGCCTACGCCATGCTGACCGATCCGAATTACCGGCCGAACAACGCGGCCTCGCGGTCGGGCGGCGGCTATGGATATGGCGGCGCGGGCCAGAGCCAGTCGGGCTGGGGAAGCTATGATCCATTCGGCGGCTACGGCCCATTTGGCGGCGGTTATGGCGGCGCGTACACGCAGAATGAGCCGGACGGACTGCGCGCGGCGCGTTCATACGTCATGAGCGGCTATTATCAGCAGGCGCTGACGGCGCTCGCGGGCGTGACCGACCGCAATGCCGAGTGGTATTATCTGAGCGCGCAGGCGAACATGGGCATGGGCAACCGCGTGACGGCGCTGGAGCACGCGCGCATGGCGGTCAATATGGCGCCGGACAACTTCCAATACCGGCTGTTTTTGCAGCAGCTTGAGCAGGGCGGCGAAACCTACCGCGCGCGCGGTCGCAGCTTCGGCGTGCCCTCGGCGCTGTGCAACAATCCCTGCCTTTCCTGCGTTCTGCTGAATCTGATCTGTGGATTTTCTGTTTTTGGAGCACCACTTGCAGTTCTCACACTTCTGCTGTCAGGATTGTACACAGGTATGATCATGTCGGCGTCTATCCTGGAATTCGGATTTGCAGGCGGAGTGATCGGAATGGGACTGTTGCTCCCGCAGTATCTTTTTTATATTCCGGTCTGGCTCTATTCCATGGAACAGGAGTGGGAAATGTCTGTAGAAATCTGGAGAAACAGAGGAATATTCTCTCAGAAAGCAGGTGCTTATGCCGGCCGAATGTGCATTGCTGCCATTGGTTACCTGCTGGGAATCCTTGTAGAATGCT
>SFOF01000036.1 GCA_004552515.1 Clostridiales bacterium | reverse complement strand
CAGTCGCCCGTCCAGCCCAGCCGCTCGTCGCGCTGCGGGCAGTCGGTGGGCACGTCCACGAAGTTGCCCCGCTGTCCCCACTGGATGTTGTGGAAGAGCTGATTGACGCGCTCGTCCGAGCAGCCGAAGCCCGAGGTCACCGCGATGTCCGAGCTGATGACCACGCCCGCGAAATCGCGCACGTCGATCTCGCACGGCCAGTTTTCCAAACGCACATAGCGGAAGCCGAAGAACGTAAGCTGCGGCTCGAAGGTTTCCCAGCCGCGGCCCGAGAGCGTATAGCCGATTTCCGCCTTGGCGATGCGATAGTTTTCGTTATAGAAGTTGCCGTCCTTATCCAGCACCTCGCCGTGACTGATCACAACGCGCGTGCCCGCCGGGCCTTTTACGCGGAAGCGCAGCCAGCCGACCATGTTCTGCCCCAGATCGAGCACCTTTTCGCCGCGCGGCGTGGTGATGAGCGCAATCGGCGTGATGATCGACTGCCGCCGCACGGGGTGATCCAGCTGCGCGGCCAGCTTATAGTTCAGCCGGCGCAGCACAGCCGCATCCTGCCAGAGGGAATCGTCAAAGCCGGCGTCGTCCCAGCCGGGCGTTTCCATGCGCGCGTCGTACTCAATGCCCATGTAGTAATCGGCGTGCCGGATGGGCGTTTCGGGGAGCGCCTTCCAGCGCTCGTCGGTGACGATCGTCTCCTCGCCGCCGTCCTCAAAGCGCACCCACAGCTCGGCCAGCAGCGCCAGCTTTTCGCCAAAGACGTTGCGGTTGTCCTTGTAGGCCAGGTATCCGCGATACCAGCCGTCGCCCAGCGTGGCGGCAATCGCGTTTTTGCCCGGCCGGAGCAGCGCGGTCACGTCCCATGTCTGATATTGAACGCAGCGGTCGTAATCCGTCCAGCCGGGGCAGAGCAGATCGCTGCTCGCATCCTTGCCGTTCAGACGCATGACGTATACGCCCAGCGCCGTGGCGTACAGGCGTGCGCTCTTTATTTTGCGACCGCCCAGATCAAACTCGCGGCGAAAGCGCGGCGCGCTCTGCATCTTCGAAATGTCGCCTTTGTCGGGGATGCTGATCCACTGCGCTGAAAAGGCGCGGTTCATCATGCCGGTTTCAAAGGAGGAAAGCGCGCTGAACTCGCCGTCGCGGCCCTTCTTGTCCCAGATGCGCACGCGCCATGTATAGCGGGTGCGCGGCTGGAGCGCCGGCCCGTCGTAGGGCACGAGCAGACTGTCGCGCTTATTCACGCGGCCAGTGTCCCACAACGGCGCATTTTCGCCCTCCCTGAACACCTGTATCTGATAGCCGCCCTGGATCATCCTTTCCTCGGACACGCACTGCCAGCTGAAGCGCGGCCTTTCCAAATCCAGTCCAATGGGATCGACCTTGTATTCACACGTCAAATTGACCGCCTGCGGCATAGCACACGCCTCCGTTAATTATTCATGCCGTCCAGTATGGAGAGCATCTCGTTGACCATATCCTCGTCGTTCATGCGGAACTTGATCACCACGCGGCGGGACGCGTCCATATCGACCGTGCCGTCGTCGTTGTAAATGGGATCGCTGTAGGAGCGGCCGTTGACCGTCACGATCTGCTGGAGCCGTTCCTTGGCCGCGCCCGATATGCCGGTAAATTCGCTGCTGAGGATGTATCTCAGCACGGCGTAGGCGCGATCCTGAGAGAGCTGCATATTGGTCAGGAACGTGCCGTCAGTGTCGGTGTGCCCCTCGATGATGATCTGGCTGACATACTGGGAGTAATCGTCGCTCATCAAAACGTCCAGATAAGCGGGAATGAAGCTGTTCAAAAACGCCTTGCCCACATCCTTGAGCGTGGAGCGGTTCACGTCGAACATCATCTCCGTGCTGAACACGATGGCGCCCGAATCGTCGACGCCCGCGCCGCTGATGTTGGAATTGGCCAGCGCGCGCACCAGCTCCTCAATGATGGCGCTCTTCACGCCCACCAGCTTGTCCAGCTGCGCCTGCTGCGCGTCCAGCTGCTCCTTCTGGGTCTGCTGGGCGGCCAGCGCCTCGTCCAGGCTCACGCGGGCGCTGCTCAGCTCGCTTTCCTGCGCGGCGAGCTTCTCCTGAAGGGCGTTGAGCGTGTCCTCCTGGAGCAGCAGCTTGGCCTTCTGATTGAGCAGCTCCTGCTCGGTTTCGGTCAGCTTGAGCGACTGGCTGTTCAGCTCGGCCTCCTTGTCGTCCAGCGCCTGCTGCGCGAGGGCCAGCGCGTTTTCCTTGTCCTCAAGCTCCTGCTGGGAGAGCGTCAGCTGGGACGATTTTTCATCCAGCAGGCCGCTCTGGCGGAGCAGTTCGGCGGTCTTGACCTCGAGCATATCGTAATACTGATACACGGCGTAGAACAGCACCAGCACGAATATCAGCATGAGCGCGCTCATGAGGTCGGAAAAGCTGATCCACAGGGAACCGCCGTCGCCGCCGCGATTTTTGCCGCCGCGCCTGCGCATCACTGACCACCTCCGCGGCCCGCGCGGCGCATGCCGTCCTCAAGCAGGCGCTGCGTGTGCTCCATGTAGCGGGTGAGCTGGCGCAGCTGATCCTCATAGGCATTGGCCGTGTCGGTCATGATGGCCGGCATATCCTTCACCGAGGCGCTGATGCTGTTGATGATGCCGGTCAGCTTGTCGATGATGTCCTGCATATTCGCGTCGAACATCCCGAAGGCGTGCTGAAGCTCGCCGTTGACGCCCTTGCTGAACGCCTTGTGCGCGGTGAGCAGATTCTCGCCGCTGGCCTTCAGCTCCTCGGACACCTTGTGCAGCGCGTTGGTGGAAATGTTGGTGTTGTCCACATAGGCCTTCGTGAACGCGTCCATGCGCGTCTGGAAGGAGTTGACCTCGCGCATGAAATCGGTCTGCATCTGGCCGATCTGGGCGATGTAGTTGGCCTGCTGGCGCGCCACCGCCTCCATGCTCTTGACGTTGTCGGCCGCCGCGCCGAAGCCGTCCTCAACCGACTGCTGCGCCGCGCTCAGGCGGGCGATATAGCCGTCGAACTTGACGATCAGCGATTCGGACATCTGCTGGATCTGCACAATATCGCGCGAGACGCGGCCAAGGCCGTTGATCGTGGCCTCGACGCTCTCCCGCATTTCCTTCTGCTGGCGGCAGGTTTCGCCCAGAGCGTTCGAAAGCTCCTGGAAGCGGCCCTGAAGCGCGTCGTCCATGTGATCGACGAACTTGTTCACGATCGCGTCCACGCCGCGCACCTGCTCGCGCGATGAAACGGTGATGAAGCTGTCCAGGCTCTGCTGGAGCGGCTGAAGCGCCATTTCAAAGGCCGCGCCGATGCGGTCGGTCATGCTGCTGGTGATGTCCTTGGCCAGCTCGTGGATCATGGCCGTCTGTTCCTGCTGATAGATGGTGATCTGCGTGATCGGATCGACCGTCACCATGTGCGCCTGCTGCTGCATCGCGTCATAAAAGCGCTTCAGATATTTGCGGGTGGAGCCTTGCGTCAGGCGCACGAGCAGTGAAAACGTGACCGAGAGGATCACGCCCACGATCGATGTGGAGAACGCGTATCTCATGCCGTTCATCAGCACGCGGATGGCGTCCATCGTCGCGCCCGAGCTGTCCAGATTGAAATCGGACAGGCCCATGATGATGCCGATCAGCGTGCCCAGGAAGCCCAGCGACACCAGCATACCGGGCACGGCGTCGCCGAAGGACGCAAAGCCGGGATCATAGATCGCGGTGTCCTCGTTGATATAATCGTCCAGCGGGCTGGCGTTGTGATATTCGTCGTCCGCAAACAGGCGGCTGTTCAGAAATTCCGTCCACTGCGCCGTCAGCGGGCCTTTGCCCAGAAAGCGCTTGTCCTGCCAGGCGTCCTTGCTCTCTTCGTTTTTGATCTTGCGGATGCCGCGTCGCAGCTGATTGCGGCTCTTGATCACCGGATAGATGCACTTGAGCAATCCGACGACAAAGAGCACAACCATGGCGATGTACACCAGGCTGTTCGCCAGGTTTCTGGCCAGCTGATCCATGATGTTGGCCCAGACTTCATTAAACAACTGCATCAGTCCCTTCAATGTTCTTTATTGACAGCTTCTTTTGGATGACGTGTCCCTTTCGAAATAAGACGTTCGAAAGGAGCCTGCGGTTCACCGAACAAGCCGGCTACACCAATGCTGTTTTATTATAGCACGATCCTGTTAACAGCACAACGCCCGTCTCCGTCAACTTTTTGGCGCAGCCGTAAACATAAAAGCGAATCGGGCCGTCAAAGCCCGATCCGCATATGTTTTATTGGAAAAGCGCTTTAGTCTCTGGGCGCGTCGCCGCAGTCCGGCACCTCGATGGGCAGGCTGTCTTTAAGGATCGATTCGTGCGCCAGAAGGCCGGGGATGGTGTAGCGCGCCGCGTCCCACGCGCTGACGGTGGGGATCTTCTCATAGAACACGGCGGTGCAGAAGTCGTCCACCAGCAGCTGATGCGAGGCCATGTGCCCGTTGGGCAGCCCCTTGAACGACTCGGGCAGCGCGGCGACGCGCGCGTCCTGCACGGGCGAGAACAGATCCCACTGCCAGCCGTGATTGGCCACCTTCGTCTTGAAGTCCGCATCATTGCGGTGCTCCTCCATGACGCGGGGATTGACCAGCGCGCTCACATCCTGAAAATCCACGCCCTCCTTGGTCAGGTGGGTCAGGATATGCTGGGCGTTGCTGAACTGATAGGCGCCCTTCGTGCCGTAAAAGCCGTTGATGTAGGAGCTGGGCGCCTTATAGCCGATGCGCCGGCACTCGTTGATGCGCGCCGTGCCGCCGTTGGAGAGCTTCATCAGTGAAAAGCCGTCGGAAATCACATTGTCCCACTGATTGACGCCCTTCTCGAAGATCCCGTCGTGCTCCTGATCCTCATAGCCCATCGCCACAACCTTCGTGACATGCGCGCTCACCGCGTGCAGCACCATGGCCGTCGAGTGGGTGGGATAGTAGAACGGCGGCACGCCCGCGCTCCTCTTATCCGCGCGGAACCATTCCGAAAAGTGCGAAATGTCGTGATGATACTGCGCCTCGGCATAAACAAACTTGCCCATCTCGCCGCTCTCGTAGCGCTCCTTGCAGAACATCGAGCAGGGATAGTAGATGCACGTCTCGCCCATCATGTAGGTCAGGCCGGTCTTTTTGACCAGCTCGACGATCTCCTGACATTCCTCGACGCGGCTGGCCATGGGCACGGCGGAATAGACGTGCTTGCCGGCAAGCAGCGCCTGCTTGACCAGCGGGCCGTGCAGATGGCGCTGCGCAAAGATCGCCACGGCGTTGACGGCGGGGCTTTTGAGCGCCTCTTCGAACGAATCGATGATCTCCACACCGAATTTCGCGCTGTATTTTTCCGCGCGCTCGCGCAGAAGATCGCACACATAGACCTTTTCAACCAGCGGATGCGCCTTGAACAGCGGCACGAAATTGGCCGCGAACTCGCCGCAGCCGACAAAGCAGACTCTGAGTTTTCCGCTCATTTTCACAATTCCTCCGTCCTCATTGATGACCTGCCTTGATTATATCAGCCGGTCGTGCTACAATCAATCAATAAAGCAAAGATCAGGCATAACAAAACAAACGGAAGTGATCGCATTGCTCGTCTCTCAGCTCAATCCCTACATCCGCTATATGGACAGGCGCACCTGCTCCGTAAGCTATAAATCGCCCATCATGGCCTATGATTACCGCCTCTTCGCCGTCTGCGAGGGAAGCTGCCGCCTTGAGATCGACGGCAAAGCGCTTACACTAAACAAAGATGCGCTGATCGTTTTCCCGCCCAGAACGCCCTATCGCTTCTTCTTTTCAGAGAGCGCGCCTGCCGTCTTATACGACATAAACTTCGATCTGGGCTTCTCCCGCGCCGGAGAAAAGAGCATCCATCCCGAGGAAATCTCCCGCTTCAATCCGGCCAAAATGCCCTTTCCGCCTGACGACGCGCTCTTTGTCCATCCGCTGCTCGTCGAAAACGCGCCCGAGCTGTGCCGCCGGACGGGCGACGTGCTCGCCGAGCGCGAAAAGGGCGGCCCCTACCGCGACGAGCTGTGCGCGGCCCTGCTCAAGGCGCTGCTCGTTCAGGCTCTGACGCGCACGCAGAGCGAGCCCGCCGCGCCGCCCGAAAGGCTGATCGAATCGGTCGGCCGCTATCTGGACGCGCACTGCCGCGAAAAGATCACGCTCGAGCAGCTGGGGCGCGCATTCGGCTATCATCCGTTCTATCTGAACCGGCTCTTCCGCGAACGCACCGGCACAACGCTGCACCGCCGCCAGATGGAATGCCGCATGAACCGCGCCCGCTCCATGCTGGCCTCGACCGGCCTGAGCGTGCGCGAGATCGCCGATTCGCTGGGCTTTTCCTCTCCCGCCTATTTTTCCGAGCTGTTCAAGGCCATGCAGGGCATGACCCCCGGCGCGTACCGAAGCGACCGGCGCCGCGAAAAAAGCTGATACGTCCGCGCGTCTCCTCCCCGAAACGGGCATATACATAGAACCACAGCCCCGTATTCAAGGAGGACAAGCCCATGCGCCGCAATCCGTTCCATATCGTCCCCGCACCGATGCTCAACCGCCCCGCAGCGTCTCATTCACTGCGCGGTGTTCCCGATTTTCCATCCGCTTCCCGCCGCGCTATAGCTCTACCCATGTTCCCGCTCGCCGCACAGCGCGCCCCCCAAACGCCCTCTCGCGCCGCAGAACCAGGCTGTTCCAAAAATTCCGGGGATTGCCCGCCCCTGCAAAAGACGCTTCTGATCCTGCACGGACGCGCCGTTAAGCGAAAATGGACGTGCGCGCCATCGCTCTTCTTTGACAAACAGAAGAGCGCATTGCATCCGGCAACGCGCCCCCTTTGCGAACAAACGCCGACCCTCCCCCGCCCCAAGCACGCGCTTCTCTCCACCTTCGCGCAGCGCTGCCGCGGCGACAGGCGTTCATTCGCGTCTCGCCACGCCGCCATTGCCGCGCTGGCCGTCGCGCTCCTCATGAGCCTGCCCGCGCTGGCTGAAAGCGACGATGACGGCGTGCTGGCCATCGTCAACGGACAGGCACTGCCCATCGCCGCAGCGCAGGCGCAGTTCGACGATTATGCGCCGTTTTTCGTCTCCTTTGGGCAGGGCGACGCGCTGGACGCTCTCCGCCGCGAAATTGCCCGCGCCGCCGTCCGACGCGCGCTGATCCTCGAGGACTGCCGCCGCCTGGGCATTGACGCCGGCGAACGCGACCGCGCCGAGCTGCGCGCTCAGGCCGACGCGGACTACGCGGCCATGCTGAAGGCACAGTGCGATATTCAGCCGGGCGCGGACGCGGGCGTTCGTCTGGCCGCCGCAGAGGAAGCGCTCGCAAAGAGCAACATCACAGCCGCGTCGCTCTATGCCCGCGCGCTGGACGATCTGCTGATCGCGCGGCACCGCGCGTTCGCCACCGACGGCATTTCGGCGAGTGAAGGCGACCTCCGCGCCGCCTATGACGAGCGCTGCGCCGCGCAGAGAGCCGCCTATACGCAAAGCCCTGCGCCGTTTGAGCGCGCCATGCTGGAGGGCGAACTCGTCTGCTTTGTCCCGCGGGGCGTCCGCCGCATCCGCCACATTCTCATACTGGCCGATACGGACGATCAGGCGGCGCTCTCCGAGCTGCTTGCCCGGAAAACGGACTCAAACGCCGCCGAAATCGACGCGCAGATCAACGCGCTGGCCGCGCCGCTTCTCGAACGCGCGGATATGCTGCGGGAGCGGCTGGACGCGGGCGAATCGTTTGCGTCGCTCATGGCCGAGTACCGCGACGATTCGCGCATACGCCCCTCGCCCTTCACCGGCGGCGAATACGGCTATGTCGCCGGGAGCGGCCCCGTATGGGACGATACGCTGCGCGCCGCCGCCCTCTCACTGACTGAAGCCGGCGACGTTTCCGCGCCCGTCGTTACGCCGCTGGGCGTTCACCTGATACAGCACGCCGGCGACATGACGGCGGGGGCGGTCGATTTTGAATCCGTCCGCGCCCGTCTCGAGGAAGAGCTGACCGCGCAGGCGAAGGAGCGCGCCTATGAAGAACGCGTCGCCGCCCTGTTCGACATGGCCGACATCATCTGGTATGACGACCGGCTGAACTATCCCGAGCCATAGCCGCGAAGGGCGTCAATCACGCGCTCCGCTTCGCAATCCCATACCTGGGGATTCGTTCAGGCGTCCTTCGCCCCTTGCCTGTTATCCTGCGCTTTTCCTGTGAGCCGTATCCGCCATGCGGCTCCATGGCCTTTGCCAAAGCTCCTTTTTATAAATTTCTCCGCTGGCCTTGGGTCTTTATAACGCCTGCTCGCAAAAAAAACCGGCCGAAACGCGCTTTTTACGCCGCGTTCCGGCTGGCTTTTCAGTCTTAATTACTTGCCGCCCAGCACAGTGGTCATGTTGGGGGAATTGCGCTTGCCCATGACGGGATAGCGGCGCTCGATGGCGGCCAGCGCGATCTCGATGTCCTCGCGCGCCTCCTCGGGCGTATGCGCGCCCACGGTCACCATGTCGCAATCGCGCAGGGAGGCATAGGAGAACGTCAGGCCGACATAGGGCGTGCAGCGGCCCGCGGCCATGGACTTGATGGTCATTACGGGGTGCTTGGCGTTCTCGATGATGCGGCGCACGCCCTCCACCTCGATCTGCATCAAAAAGCCCATGCAGTTGTAGAGCTGGATATAGGTCTGCACATCGTATTCGGGGTGATTGTCCGAATAGATCACCAGCTCGGGCATATGCGCGGACAGGCCGGGGATCATGTTGTTGTCGCGGATCATCTTCGTATACTCTTCCAGGCGGTCGATCGTGCCGGTATGCTTGCACACCAGCTGCTCGACGCTCGAATGATGCAGCAGACAGAAGTCCGCGCCGTTTTTGCGCACGGCCTCGATCTTCCGGGCGGTAAAGTCATGCGCCTCGGGCGTGTTGGTCACGTTGATGATGGGCGTGTCGATCAGGATCACCTTGCGGCCCATCTTATCCTCGGCCATGTGGATGCCGTCCATCACGACGGCGTTGGGCTGCATATCGTCGCCCACGAAGGGCGCCATCATCGCGTCCACGCCGTACTCAAGATAGGCGCAGATCAGATCGCACACGGCCTCCTTGTTGGAATAGCGGTGCTTGATCATGTTGTCGGCGGAGGTGGTGCGGTGGCTGAAGCCCAGCACCCAGTTGCTGCCGATCAGCATACGCGGCAGGGAAATGCCGGCGACGGTTGTTCTCGGAAACTGATCCATGGTATCGTCCTCCTGTCAAAAGCATATCGCATATTTTTTTCGCCGGACGCACCCGGCTCTGAAGAGACTCCTTAAATCCGCCGGTAGACGACCGGCGCTCTGAGCGCGGCGTTCATCGCGCGCACGTTGTTCAGCCCGTCCTCCGCCGTGGCTGCGGACGCGGCTTTCCCCAGCGCCGCCGCGACAAAGGCGTCAATCACGCCCGAGGGCTTCTGCGCGTCGTTGGTCGGCACGCCGCCCAGCCGCTGCACCTCGCGCTCGCCATTGCGCATTTCAATGACGATGTCCTCGTCCGGCGAGGGATTGACGAGCAGCCTGCCCTTCTCGCAATAGAGCGTCGCGCCGTTCTCCTCCGCGCCGTAATCGCTCCATGAGGCGATGATAACGCCCTGAACGCCGCTTTTTGTCCGGCAGAGCAGCACCGCGTTGTCGCACACCTCAATGGGCGCGCCGCTCTCGTCCCGCTTGTCGAGCGTCGAAAGCTCGGCGGCCAGCTCCGTAATCGGCTCGCCCAGCAGCAGATTCATCAGATCCAGCTTGTGAACGGCCAGATCGCTCAGCACGCCGCTGCCCGCGCTCTTCTTAAAGAACCAGCAGCCCTTTCCGGAATCCACGCTCCATGTCTCCGGCCCCGCATGGCGAAATGTGCTCGTAAAGGAAATGATCCGGCCCATCCGGCCGCTTTGCAGGATCTCGCGCGCCCGGCGGCTGGCCGGAAACAGGCGCTGATTGAACGCCGGCACGAGCAGACGGCCTGTCTCCTGCGAGACGGCGCACAGCATGGCCGCGTCGTCGTCGGTAAGCGCCACCGGCTTTTCGCACAGAACGTGCTTGCCGGCCTTCATGGCCTCGCACGCAAGGACGGCGTGGGTCTGATTGGCTGTGCAGACGCTCACAGCGTCGATATCCGACCGCTCGAGCAGCTCATGATAGTCCTCGCAGGCCTGCGCGCCATAAAGAGCGGCCAGCTGCGCCGCGCGTCCGGGCACGGCGTCGGCCAGCGCAATCAGGCGGCAATCCGCATTGCGGGCATACTCCGGCGCATGGCGCAATCGAGTGATCGTCCCACAGCCGATAATTCCAACGCCCAGCATAATCAGGCCTTCCTTCCCGTTTTGAATGATCTGCTCTAAGCATATCATAATCCCGATAAAGCCGAAATGAAAATATCGACCACTTTATGGACAAAACCGACCTCATGCCGTATAATAGACGCGAAAGGAACGGTGATCGGCATGATACGCGTCCTGGGCGCGGCCAAATCTCCGCTGTTGAGCGAGTGCGTTCTTCACGCGCACGACTGCTGGGAGGTCATACTCAATCTCTCGGGCGAGGGCATGGAGACGGTTGACGGCGAGGAAGCGCCCTTCTATGCCGGCTCCGTCACCGTCTGCCCGCCCTTTGCGCCGCATAACAAGCGCTGCGAGGCGGGCGCGCACTGGCAGGACGTCTACTTCCGCTTTGAGGACGGCGGCTTCGCGCTCGGGCGGCGGCGCTTTTCGGACAATTCCGACCACGCCATGGCGCAGCTGATGGACATGCTGCAAAGCGCCTGCGCGCGCCGCGTGCCGGACGGCCGGTTTCCCGCGGCGCTGGGCGAGGCGGTCTGCGCGCTCCTGCACGAATGGGACGAGCATGATCCGCCCGCCGACGCGCTCGTCGAGCAGCTCAAGAGCGAGATCTCCCGCCGCTTTACCGATCCGGAGTTTACCCCGCGCGAGGCCATGGCGGCGCTGGGCTACTGCGAGGACTATCTGCGCCGCCGCTTCCGCCGCGCGACCGGCCAGACGCTCACAGAATATCTCACGGCCCTGCGGCTCAATCACGCGCGGATGCTGATCGAACAGAACGAATCCGCCTCGATGCCCGTTCGCGAAATCGCGCTGTTGTCCGGCTTTTACGACGCCGCCTATTTCAGCCGTGTCTTTCGCCGCGAAACCGGCCTTTCCCCGCGCGATTATCTCCAAAAGCGCGAATGTGACAAGCGCTCATGACGCTCCGTCGGGGCGGCGCGTCACCAGCCCTCGCCGCGCGCTAAACTCTTGAAGCGGAACCGGCAAGGCGGCATATCGTAAAAATATTGCGCGCCCTCCCAATTTCTGCGCAAACACGCCGCGCCGAAGCGGAAAAACTCCGTTTCGGCGCGGCGATCTATTCTATTTGAGGTTTTCCGGGTTCAGGCCGTGCAGGTATTCGGGTACGAACAGGCCGTCCCTGCGGATCAGCTCGTCGTCAAACCAGATCTCGCCGCCGCCGTGCTCCGGGCGCTGTATGCACACCAGATCCCAGTGCAGCGCCGACTGATTGCTGTTGTTGCACTCGTCGTAGCACGCGCCGGGCGTAAAGTGGAAGGAACCGGCGATCTTTTCGTCGAAGAGCGTGTCCTTCATGACCTCGGTCACATAGGGATTCACGCCCAGCGCAAATTCGCCGACATAGCGCGCGCCCGCGTCGATGTCGAACACTCTGTTGATGCGCTCGGTATCGTTGGCCGTCGCCTCGACGATTTTGCCGTCCTTAAACGTCAGGCGAATGTTCTCAAACGTGAAGCCCTCGTGCAAGGAAGGCGTGTTGTAGCTCAGCGTGCCGTTGACGCTGTCCCTGACCGGCGCGGTGAACACCTCGCCGTCGGGGATATTGCAATCGCCCGCGCACTTGATCGCCGGCAGGCCCCTGATCGAGAAGGTCAGATCGGTGCCCGGCCCCACGATATGCACGCGGTCAGCACGCTCCATGCGCTCAACCAGCGGATCCATCGCGCGGGACATCTTTTCATAGTCCAGACAGCACACCTTGAAATAGTAGTCCTCGAACGCCTCGGTGGACATTCCGGCCAGCTGCGCCATGGAGGGCGTGGGCCAGCGCAGCACCGCCCAGCGCGTATGACCCACGCGCAGATCGCCGTGCACCTTGCTCCAGTAGCGCACCATGTGCAGGCTTTGCTTTTCAGAGGGCACATCGCTCATCTCAAAGCTGTTCGCGCCGCCGCGGATGCCGATATAGGCGTGCATCTTCGCCATCAGCGCCGCATCGCAGTCCGCCCACAGATCGGCCTGCTCCCCGCCCAGCCCCCTGAGCAGCGCGCGCGTCACCGCCGGATCGCGCAGCCAGACATAGGGGCGCGCGCCCGCGGCATACACCTCGTCGATCAGCGCGGCCGTCATGGCGCTGTCCACGCCGGTCATCTCGAGCAGCACGTTTTCATCGGGCTTCACAGCGCAGGAGTAGGTCACCAGGCTGTGCGCCAGCGTCTTGATTCTCGGATCAGTCATTGGAAAAAACCGTCCTTTCACATGATCAGAGCGCGCTTTCGCTAAAAAGCCGCCCGCTGTAATTCCTGAAGAAAATGGCAGGCGCGGGTAGATTGCGCGCCGAAACTGCGGCCCCGGAGCTTCCCTGAGCCGCGCTCCGGCTTACGCTTCTATTGTAGCCCGTTTTTCGCGCAAAATCAAGAGACGGCCTGCAAAAAGCGCCGGATGAGCCGCCCCGCAATAAGGACGCGCATCCGGCGCTCGCTATCATATTTTCTTTGCCCGTCAGGCCAGATATTTGACGCTGACCCAGCCCTCCCTAACGCGACCGTTCTTGCTGTAGGACACATAGGCCCAGTCGCCCGAAACGCGGCTCACGCGCACGGTCGTGCCCTGCTTGAGCGTATCGATGCGCGTGCCGTTCGCGCGTTTGCGCACGTTCAGCGTCTGGCATACAACGGTATAGGTGCTGCCCGCCTTTACATCGGCCGCCTTTGTTTCGCCGCCCTTTTTGAGGTATTTCATGGCCACCCAGCCGCTCTGGCCGCCGTGCGTCACATAGCCCCAGTCGCCGTTAAGCTGCGAGACATAGAGCACCGTGCCGCGCGTGAGCGTCGCCAGCCGCCTTGATTTCGTGTTGGGGCGGGCGCGCAGGCTCAGTCTGGAGGCCGACACCGTGTAGGAGCCGGACTGACTGGCGCTCACGGACGTGAGATACTGCTTGTCCACATAGCCGGTCGTGCCGTCGGAGAGACGAACGCGCCACCAGCCGCTCTTCGTGGACAGATAGGTCACCTTCGTGCCGCGCCGCAGATGCTTGATGACCAGATACTCCGTGCCCGCACCGGCGCGCATATTCAGCGAGCGGGCCGTCACGACGTACTGATCGCCCGAATCGGCCAGCGTCGATGAGCCGGACACGGCCAGCGCCGGCACAGGCCACGACGCGCCCAGCGTCAGGGCAACGATCAGCGCGCACATCATGCGGCGCGCCCACACGGCGATACGATTCATAATTAAGACCCTCCCCGCTTCACGCTTCCAAAATACACCCTTATTATGCCATCATCGCCCGCTCAAGTCAAGCCGGGCAATCATTACAGTTCTATTAAAATATGCACGCGCGCATACTCCCCATCGTTTTCATTTATATAGACGCTGCGCGCGTCCGTCACGTTTCTCCTCCCGCCGCAATTTTTCCAAATTTTAGCATAAAGCGCGGCGCTCACAGCCCTTGCCGCAAGCGCCGCGCTCTCTTCTCAGCCCAACCGCTTTTTCAACGCGCGCAGTCCCTTCAAAAGCAGCGCGCAGACCGTCCGCCAGATCGCCGCGCCCGCGATGAACTGCGCCGCGCCGCACGCAATGCCGAGGGTCCGGTTGTTCTCGCCGACCGACACGCCTTCAGAAACCTCCCGCATGACGACCGACGAGGAACAGACCTCCGCGCCGAACAGGCAGGCCGCCTTCAGCACGAAGAACAGCCCGGCAATGAACAGCGCCCGGCAGATCGCCTCTATCGTCATGCCCTCGAGATTAAGCAGCCGCCTGAGCGCCCCGCGCGCCTTTTGAACAATACCAGAAACGTCTTGATTCATTTCCATGCCTCACTGCCTGCTATCACGGGAATACAACGCAGACCTGCTGGGCTCTGTCCATGTCCCACTTTCCAAATCGCTCCAAGGTATTCCATCAAAAGT
>SFOF01000284.1 GCA_004552515.1 Clostridiales bacterium | reverse complement strand
CAAATGAAGAGAGTCCAGAGAGTCGAAGACTCTTTGGCGCAGTCTGGGGCGCGGCCGCAGTGCGGCTTCCACATTTCGCCCCAGCGGACTCCCCGCGGAAAACGCCGCAAAGCCAATATGATCACGCAAAAGCGCACCCACGCCGCGCCGCCTCCGTCCCCCGCGTCCCCTCGTGCTCCCGTCGGGATCGCCACAAAAAACGCGCAAGCCCAAAGTGAACCAACCAAGCCGGATAACCGCACCGGCGATCCGAGAACGCGCTACCGGCGATCCTGACCCACGGCGGAATAGGAACGCAACATATCGCAAGCCGTCCTGTTTTGAACCATGCGTCAAGCAGCAGGCGCGATCAAACGCAAAACGCCGCAACAGACTCGCCCGCCCCGCAGACCAGCCCCCGCGCGCACAAACGCTTCTGCCGGCGCTAAAACCGGCCAAACGCAACATTGCGCCGGCCCGCAATTTACGATCCTATAAAGCGCGCCAACGCATCGCCGCGACAGCGCGATGCAGCGCCCAGGGACACATCCTTCGTTTTCCAATACCCGCGCGAGGGCACCGGCTCCTTCGCACATCTCGCCCAAAACACACGCCGCCCCGCCGAATCCACGCAAGCGCGCAGATTTCAGCGGGGCGGCATTTTCAATGATGCAAAGCCATTCACTTTGCGCCGAACACGTCGCGCACGGCCTCCAGATAAGCGTAGCCATCCTCTACGGATGGCTCCATGAAGTTGCCCTCCGTCCACTCGTTCCAGGTGGTCAGCGTGATGAAATCGCCGGTAAAGCGGCCGCTTCGATAGAAATCGCGGGCGGCGATCAGCGCGCGGCGGAAGTCGGCGACGTTCTTTTTGTCCGTGATCCACGAGAACGGATAGCCGATGTCATCGTACATATCGGAGGGCACAGTGCGCGGGCTTGAATCCCAGCCCTGCGCCACGGTGATGTTCATCGGCAGATCCACGCTCGCCGTCACCTGCTCAAAGCCCTCTATGCCGTTGTCGACAAACTCGGAATACGGATAGGCCGGCCATTTCGCCTCGGTGCGCGGTTTGTTCGGCCAGCCGTAGCACGCGCAGCCGTCGATCCCCAGGCTCCTGAGCAGCGCCGTGTCGTTCTCGGGCGTGGTGTGGTCAAAGTTGACCGTCGCCAGATACAGCTCCCTGCCCAGGGCCTTCCTGACGCGCGCGCGGAAATCGTCCAGCGCCATGCGCGCGCCCTGAACGCCGCCCATGCCGGCGATAAACTTGGGCAGATGCCAGAGGATGAAGTACAGCTTTTCCTGCCCCTCGTGGTTGATCGTCAGATAGCAATCGCGCGCCATGCACTCGCGAATGATGTACTCCGAGCCGTTGTAGAAGCCCTGCGGAGACAGCTCGCCCGGCAAAAGCGAGCGCGCCGCGTTGCGATAGGGCGCGGGATGGACGTATATCGGATCGTGATTGCACCACATGAGCGCAATCTTGAAGCCTTTGCGCGTCTCCATCGCCTTGAAGAACGCCTCGAGCGCCTTCAGCCGGTAGCCGCCCTCCTGCTCGAACCAGTAAAAGTCCCACATGAAGCCGTCCACGCCGTATTCCAGCGCCGTGTCGATCTTGCGGCCCATGACGGCGGGATCGGACTCGTCCTCATAGCCCCACAGCGGATGATAGATCACATGGCCGTCAAAGCGCTTGGCGGCGTATTTCACGCCCTGCCACTCGCTCCAGCCATGGCCGTGCCAGCGCTCGTTGAGCGGATCGCCGGGATGCCAGTTCGGGAAATACCACGCGTAAACGGGAATCTTGCTCATATTCAGCTCCTCCTCCTTGCGTTCCTCGCTGCCCTTATTGTATCAGCCGCGCGGAAGCGGCGCAAGCGAGCATCTGTCCAATTTTAGCACAATCTGTCCATTTGGTGCTTGACAGGGACGCGCCGCGCGCCTATCATAAAGGCGGGAGGGAGAGCCATGGCCTATATCGAGGATTATGATCTGGCGATCGGCGCGGTGACGCTGGCGCAGTTCGGCGGGATGTCGAACCGCCCCTACACCAGCTATGCGCAGGGGCGGCGGGTATGCGGGCTGGCGGCGGGCGTCTCGGGCGCGGCGATCTACGCGCTGCCGGACGGGCGACAAATGCGGCTTTCGGCGGGCGAGGCGGCGCTGATTCCGGCCGCGAGCCGCTACACCGTGCGCGCGGCGGATGGCGGGAGCTTTGTGCATTACACGGTCAATTTCACGGTTTTGTCCGGCACGGGTGCGCTCGAGGGGCTGAATGCGTCGGAAAGCCTCGAAATTGTGCGCATGAGCCGGCCCGAGCGCTGGAAAGCGCGGCTGGACGCGCTGCTCAAGGCCTGGAACGGTCGTCTGCCGGGCTATGCGCTGCGCTGCCGGTCGGAGCTGTACGCGCTCCTGTCCGAGTTTTTCGACGAGCGGATGCGCAGCGCTGTGGGCGGCGCGGCCTATGAAAAGACGCTGCCGGCGCTGCGGCTGATGGAAGCGCGCTATGCCGATCATCTGACGCTTCAGGATCTGGCGGCGGCGTGCGCGCTGAGCGAGACGCATTTCCGGCGGCTGTTTCGGCAGGCCTACAACGACGCGCCGATCGACTATCTGCTCGATCTGCGCCTGAAGCGTGCGGACGATCTGCTCATGAGCGGCCGCTGCACGGTGGCCGAGGCGGCGCTGCAAACCGGCTTTCGCGACGAGAGCTATTTCTGCCGCTGTTTTCGCCGGCGCATGGGGATTTCACCGGGGCGGCGGGCGCAGGCGGGCGGGGGACCGCGGGAATGAACGGCGTTTATGCGGCGCGTCTGCGCGAATGGCGGGCGCGGAAGAACGAAGAGTCTATGCGCGGGCGTTGTTCCGCGCTGGCGCGAAGATGCGTGCGTGCGCCTTACAGGATCGTGAATTGCGGGCCGGCGCAATGTTGCGTTTGGCCGGTTTTAGCGCCGGCAGAAGCGTTTGTGCGCGCGGGGGCTGTTCTGCGGGGCAAAGCGAGTCTATTGCGGCGTTTTGCGTTCGGATCATG
>SFOF01000283.1 GCA_004552515.1 Clostridiales bacterium | reverse complement strand
GGCGTGGCCCAGCGCAAGGCACAGCAGCGCAAGCCCCGCCGCCCACAGCACAGTGCGCGTTTCCCTGCGCGACAGAAGCGCTTTTGTATCAAGGTTCATGAAGTAGCTCCTCTCCCGCGCGCCCGTCAGGACAGGCGTATAAACACAATGCCGTCGATCATCTGAACACATTCCTCATCCGGGAAGCCCGGGATGCTCTGCGCCAGCTCGGTTCTCTGCCAATGCCACGTCTCCTCCCACGAGACGAGGTTGACATTCCATCCCAGCAGCGAGCGCAGATACCACGCATGGGAGCGCTCATAGGCATCCGCGTAGGTCGAGCGCATCCCCTGATACTGCGAAACCCGTTCAAAGCCGGGCCGGACCATCGCCACCGCCGAGGAGGGCAGATAGCCCAGGATCACCACGGGCGTCTCACCGACAACATAGCCCGGCGTCTCCTCCAGCCGCTCAAGCACGCGCGTCATCACCGACAGCGTGCTCTGCAGTTCGAGATCCCGCTTGACGTAGAGCGCCGGTGCCCTCAGGCAGCCAATCGCCACCGCCGCACCCACGCCCGCCGCCGCGAGAGATCGCGCCGCCGTCAGCAGGCGTTTTCTTTCCAGCGCTGCGGCGCGCTCCGCGAGCATCACCACAAGCACATAAAAGAGGAAGTAGGCGTAGTTCATCAGCATATGGACGATGCCCTTGGAGATAAACGCCACAAAGTTCATGCCGAAGGGCAGCAGCGCGGCCAGCAGAAGCGTCAGCGCACGCGCTCCGCGCGAAGCCCTGCACAAGAGCAGCACGCCGCATACGAGCGCCGCGAGCAGCAGCGCCCAATTCACCGCGGCGGGCACAAATGCGCCGGATTCCGGAGAAAACAGATAGCGAAGCGGCCCCATGAACGTATCGCCCAGCAGGCGCGGCACGGCCTGCAGATCAATATCCGCCGCACCGGATACGCCATTGTACTCGTAGGAGACCGTCGTTCCGGCCAGCGCAATCGCCCATTTGTACGCCTGCGAATACAGCAGCATCCCCGCCAGCAGCGTCAGCGCATGGCCCATGCCGCTGCACAGCAGGCACACCGGATTCTCTCCATCCAGCGCACGGGCCATGAGCATCAGCAGCACCGTCGTCACCGCCGCCTGCGTGTAGCTCTGATACAGCGCCATCGACAGACAGTAGAGCACAGGGCTGGCCGCAAAGCCCCATTTGAACCGGCTTTGCAGCCAGCAGGCCGTCAGCGCCAGCAGCATGGCCAGCATGTATACGTCCATCCACGGCAGATAGGAGGCATAGGAGACGGCCAGCGTCTCGTTCGCCGCCATCACGCCGCAGGTCAGCGCCATGCCCACGCGGCTGCGGATGCCCGTCATGTCGAGCACGAGCAGCGCCGACAGGATGAGAAATGCCGTGGAAAGCAGCCCGATCACCGGCGGCGAGGTGATGTATCCGCGCACCTGCCAGTACACGGGCTGCATGAAGCGCCCGAGCGAGATCTGGTTTTCGATGTCCACCGATTCCACGATCATCATCGCGTCGAGCGCGAAGCCCGCGCTCATGAAGCGGTACAGGTGCGCAAGCGCCGAGAATACCGCCGTGCACACGGCGGCAAAGCGCATGCCGGCACGGCTGAGACGGCGTCCGTTCATACAGGCGTTCACCCGTTCCAATCCTCGTTGATGTCAACGCCGCTGCGCACCCGCAGCAGATGTGCACGGGCAGCGAGAACTGCGCGCCCTTGTCCCTGTACATCGGATGGATGGGGTGGCCCGTCGTGGAGATCACCACGTTCGGGGCGAACATCGTGTAATCGCCGATGAACACCTCACCGTCATCCACCACCGTCAGGTTGAAATTCGCGTAGACATGGCTGCCGATGTGCGTGTTGCAGCCGTAGGCGAAGTGAATCGGCGGCTCCATCCACAGCCCCTTGCCCGCGTTGCCCAGCAGCTCACCGAGAATCTCCTCCCGGCGCGCGATATCCGAGGGCGGCGTCTGGTTGTAGGCAAAGCAGCGCTCCTTGCAGACGATGCGCTGCTCCTCAATCTTCTTCTCGTAGGCGATATCCTCCGGCGACGTGTGGCCGAATTCGACATAGACCTCGCCCGTTTTCATCTGTCTTTCAAGGCTCATACGCAGCTTCCTCTCATCATCAGGCCCGGGGCGGCCCCATGCATGCCGCGCCCCGGCCCTTCTTTGTCAGTTGTCAATCGGCTTCGCCCCGTCGAGGAACGCACGGTAGCAGCGGTAGCCCTCGTAGAGATCCACCTTGCTGATGACCTCCCACGGCGCGTGCATCGAGAGCACCGGGATGCCAGAGTCGATGACGTTCATGCCATACTTGGCGCACATGTAGGCGATGGTTCCGCCGCCGCCCACATCCACGCGGCCAAGCTCTGCCGTCTGGAAGGCCACGCCCGCACCATCCATGATGGCGCGCAGCGCACCGATGAACTCGGCGTTCGCATCGTTGGAGCCGCTCTTGCCGCGGCTGCCGGTGAACTTGTTGAAGCACACGCCGCGCCCGAGGAAGGCGGCGTTCTTCTTCTCGAACACGCTGGCAAAGGCCGGGTCAAAGCCCGCGCTCACATCGCTGGAGAGCATACGGCTTGCGCTGAGCGTGCGGCGCAGCGCCAGGTCGCCCGGCTCGCCCGCAAGGGCGCAGACCTCGGCGATGATATTCTCAAAGAAGCGGGAATTCATGCCCGTCGCGCCGACGCTGCCAATCTCCTCCTTGTCGGTGAGCACGCAGCAGAGCGTGTATTCCGGCGTGCCCTCGGTGTCAAGCAGCGCCGCCAGCGACGGATAGGCGCACACGCGGTCATCGTGGCCGTAGGCGAGAATCATGCTGCGGTCAAAGCCCAGCTCACGGGCGCGGCCCGCGGGCACGGCCTCCAGCTCGGCGGAGAGGAAGTCCTCCTCCTCCACGCCGTACTTCTGCGCGAGCACGGAGAGCACACGCGCCTTCACCGCGTCCTTCTCCTCGCCCTCCAGCGGCTGGCCGCCGACCAGCAGGTTCAGCGCGTCGCCGTCGATGAGCTCCCTTGCACTCTTGCCCATCTGGTCCGCCGCAAGATGCGGAAGCAGATCGGTGATGCAGAAGACGGGATCGCCCTCGTCCTCGCCAATGGCCACGGTGACGGTTTCGCCGCTCTTTTTGACAATCACGCCGTGCAGCGCCAGCGGCATGGCCAGCCACTGATACTTCTTGATGCCGCCGTAGTAATGCGTGTCCAGATAGGCGAGGTCATTCTCCTCGTAGAGGGGATTCTGCTTGACGTCGATGCGCGGGGAATCGATGTGTGCGCCGAGGATGTTCATGCCCTCGCTCATCGGCCTTTTGCCCATGACAAAGGCCACAAAGCATTTGTTCATCCAGCAGCGGTACACGCGGTCCCCCGCCTTGAGGGCCTGCCCCTCGCGCACGCGCGCGGCGAGATCGTCAAAGCCCTTCGCTTTGGCCAGCCGCTCGGAAACCTTCACGCACTCGCGCTCCGTCTTGCCCTCGTCGATATACGCGCGGTAATCGCAGCTCATCGCCTCAATAGCCTCCAGCTCCTGCGCCGTGCGGCCCTTCCAGGCGTTTTTTCTCTCCATGGGAAATCATCCTTTCCTTTATCTGTGATTGGCGCGCAGTGCACGCCCTTTTTTCCACAACATTATAACGGATTTCACCGGACACTTCAAGGGGGCTTGACCATATCCGCGGTGATGCGCATGCAAAACGCCCTGCCGGATGGCAGGGCGCGAAAGGCCGTGCGATTGTTTTGCCCGAAGCCGGGCCATGCGGGTTACTTGCTGAACTCGGCCAGCCCCTCGATGGCATAGGCGCGCACCGGGCAGGAATCCGCACCGACGATGGGCAGCGCAGCATAGCTCATGAAGAACACGTCGCTCTGGAGGTATTCCAGGTTCTTGAGCACCTCGAGGAACACGCCGTCCACCTCCATGAGGATGTCGTGGAAGGGCTTGACGTCCGCCTCGCAGTTCTCGATGGACACGCCGTCGCCGAAGCCCACGCACTTGACGCCGTGGTTGCGCAGCCACCACGCGGTTTCGCCGTTGATGAACAGACGCTTGTCGGCGGGGCTGTTCGTCTCCGGCGTAAAGGGCGGGAACTTCCAGTTGCTGTCGAGGATGACGATGTCGCCCTCCTTGATCCTGTCGCCGCAGGCGCGGTCCAGATCCTCGCCGGAGATATGGCTGTTGGGCGCGAGGAAGTCGATGTTGACGTAGATCGCGCGGCCCATGAAGGTCGTCAGCGGCAGCTCGCCGACGGACTTGCCATCCTCAAAGTGATGATACGGGCACTCGCAGTGCGTGCCGAGGTGGCTGGTGAGGTCAAGCGCCGTGTGGTAATCCGGGATGGGACCGCCGGTGTTGTAGCGGATGAGATGGCAGCGGCGGGATTCGGTCTTCGGGTCGAGCACCTTGGTCAGATCGACCACGCGCAGACCATTGAGCTGATAGACGGGTTCCATAGTTGCAGCCTCCTTCAAATCTGTTTGGGTGATATACAATGCAAATCCGTTTGCAAAGCATCGGAATCGGAAACAAAGCGGCGGGAGCCCTGACCTTTTCAGGGGGCCATGCCCTGCTCAGTTGCCCTGCGCCTTGCCCTCCATCGCATGCACGAGGGCGACCATCGTCTCATGCGTGGGCGCGGGCACGCCGAGCCTGCGGCTGGCGCGCACAACGCTGCCGCTGATGGTGTCCACCTCGGTCAGGCG
>SFOF01000282.1 GCA_004552515.1 Clostridiales bacterium | reverse complement strand
GTCGAACTCGGTCAGCGCGGCGGCGTAGGGGCGGTCGGCGCGGTTTTCGAACAGCTCGCGGAAGAGCTGGCAGACGAGCGCGCCCGCGTCCAGGCGCTGCATGATCAGCGGCGCGGCGGGCAGGCTGGCGGGGACGGACTCCTCGTCAAAGGCGATTTTGATGAAGCGCGCGCCGCGGCTGCTCGTCACGCCGATGCGGTGAACGTCCAGCGGGGTCATGAGGATGACGCTGTATCCCGCGCGCATATCGACGCACTGATCGTTGACGGTGATCGTGCCCTCGAACGGCTCGTAGAGCGTCATTTCGCAATAGGCGTGGGCGTGCGGGGGATAGGCGTACATCTCGCCCGAGGTAACGGCCAGCCCGCCGTGCGTGTTCTCCCGCGTGAGACAGTCGATGCGCTCCATTCTCAATCCTCCTGAAAAAACGCAAACTATTGATGAAAAAACGGCAATCATTTCGCCGGAATACGCCTTATAATCATAGCATCGAACTGAAAAAAAGTCAAACGGAGGGGAACGACTTCATGAATGAGGAAAAGCTGTTTTCGGGCGGATTCTTTACCGGCGTGAACTACTGGGCGCTCAAAAACGCCACCAATATGTGGGAGGATTTCGACGAGGCCTCAATCGAGGAGGACATGAAGGCCATGGCGGCGGCGGGGGTGACGCATCTGCGCGTGTTCCCGACATGGCACGTCTTTCAGCCGCTCAAGGCGATCTATACCACCCGCCTGACGCCCTATGAGTATCGCTTCGGCGAGGAAGCGCGCCCGGACACCGAGGCTGGCCGCGCGGGCGTGAGCGAGGAGGCCTGCCGGAAATTCGAGCGCTTCTGCGATCTTTCCGAGCAATACGGCTTCAAGCTGGTCGTCGGCCTGATCACGGGGCATATGTCCTTCCGCGAGTTCGCGCCGCCCGCGTTCGAGGGCAGACAGCGCCTGAGCGACCCGACGGTGCTCAAGTGGCAGCTGCGCTTTGTGCGCTATTTCGTGCGGCGGTTTAAGGATCGCGCGGCGATCGCGGGCTGGGATCTGGGCAACGAGGTCAACAACATGGCCAGCGGCGAAGGCTTCGTGAAGGACGATTTCTACGTCTGGTGCTCGGCGATCGCGGACGCTGTGCGCGCGTGCGATCCGGCGCATCCGGTCGTCTCGGGCATGGACGCGCTCTCCATCGAGAAGGACGCGTCCAATTACGAGGTCATTCGCGAAACCTGCGACATACACACCTGCCATCCCTACAACATCTTCGCCACGCAGGGCGATCCGCTGCCCTCGATGAAGCCGGTGTGCGATCTCACGGCGCGCTGCCGCTATGGCGAGGACATCGCGGGCGTGCCGACGTTCGTGCAGGAGTTCGGCTCGATCGGCTATCTGAACTGCTCGCCGAAAACCGAGGCCGATTTCTACCGCGCCTGCCTGTACGCGACGCTGGCGCACGGCTGTCACGGCGTGATGTGGTGGTGCGCGTTCGATCAGGGCCAGCTGCGGTTCGCGCCCTACGAGTGGAACAACATCGGCAGCGACTACGGCTTTTTCGACAGGGAACGCAGGGCGAAGCCCATCGCCGGGGAAAACCTCAAATTCCAGGCGCTCCTTAAAAAGCTGCCCGGCGGTGAACTGCCCGCCCATCGCACCGACGGCGTGATCCTCGTCCCGCGCGACAACGGCGACGCGGATTACGGCACGGCGCGCGCGGCGTTCATGCTGGCCGAGCGCGCGGGCTATGACCTGCGCTTTGCCTATGCGCTCGATCCGATTCCCGACGCGCCGCTCTACATACTGCCCAGCCTGCGCACAACGCAGTCGATCACGGCGACGCGGCTGGATCAGCTGCTCGAGAAGGTGGCGGCGGGCGCGGTGCTGTTCCTCTCGCTGGACGACACGCTGTTTCGGCGCATCCCGGAGATCACCGGTGTGCAGATGGCGTGGCGCGCGTGCGTGCCCGCCGAGCGGACGGTCACATTCCGCGGCGAAGAGCTGCCGCTTCATGCGCCAATGCGCTATGAGGTGGAATCGGCCGACGCGGAGATCCTCGCGCGCGACGAGACGGGCGCGCCCTGCTTCTTCCGCCATGCCTATGGGCGCGGGCAGGTGTTCTTCATGACCATGCCCTTCGAGCGCGGCGCGGATACGCATCCCGGCGCGTTCAGCGAGGATAACGCGCCCGCCTATGAGATGGTCTATAAGGCGCTCTTTGAGGCGGCGGGAATCCGGCGGCGCGTGACGGTCGATTCGCCCTTCGTCCATGCGACGGAGCACCCCGCGACGGAGAAGAGCGGCTATGTCGTGTTTGTCAATTACGATCGCAGGCCGCGCACGGTGCGCGTGGGGCTGAGCGGCGCGGCGCTTACGCCGGTGCATAACGGACTGATCAAGGACGGAACGCTGACGCTCGGCGCGAACGACGGCGCGGTGTTCGCCTATCGGGACGTGTAAACGAAAGTCATTTTGAAGCGCGCGGCGCTCGAATCGAAGCGGTTCGGGTGCCGCGCGCTTTTTGCGGCGCTTTGAAAGGGCCGTTCGGGCGGCGGCGGTTTCTTCCTGAGCCACATTGAAAATTATTGACACTGTTCGGAATATGATGTAAAATATTCATTGAATAATTGTGATTGAGAGAATGGCAAAGCCGCCTGAGGCTTCCGGGATGGACGCGCGGCTGTCCCGCTTTTCATCTACGCTGATTTTCGGGAATGGGCGACAGGAGGGTGAACCATGACGGATTGTCTGACACTGGGAGACTATCGCTGCCAAATCGACGGCGGCGCGGCTGCAATCATTGGATATACCGGCCATGCCGGGGCGCTTGAAATCCCGCGGAGATAGGCGGCCACAGGGTCGTTTCCATTGGCGAAGGCGCGTTCGCTTCCTGTACGGGCATGACCGCGCTTACGCTGCCGGACAGTCTTGCGGAGATTGGCGTCGATGCGTTTTCCTTCAGCGACCATGTTGCGCTCGTCGTCGTTCCCGGCAGCGAGGCCGAGGATTACGCCCGGTCGGAAGGGATCCGCTGCGTTTATTCCGAAG
>SFOF01000281.1 GCA_004552515.1 Clostridiales bacterium | reverse complement strand
CAAAATTATGTCTCGCATTTGCACGCAAAATGCGCTATAATATAAACGTAACGTCCGCGCAGGAAGAGAATGGATGGCGGGCGCTTCTGAAGCGCGTCCGTCTCGACGCGCGGGGGCGCTGAAAGTGCGGCGCGCGTGTAGCAAGGGCATCGAATTGACGAATGTCGCGGCGTGCGCTTTCGCGGCGATGCGTTGGCGCTGGGCGCGTGTAGCGGAGGTATTGAGCCGCGTGCAAGCTGGCTGGCGCAAGTCGGCGGCGTGTGCTTTCGGCTGTGATGCGGCGCTGGGTGTGTCGCGGCATATGCGCTTTCCGGCGCGCGGTTCCGAGGGTATTCTGGCGTGCTTTGCGCGCTGCCTTCATGCTTTTGTATCATAGTATATCATAAAAGGAGGACGTCGATATGAACATTCCGGTGCTCGAACCCTGCAAGGTGCTCTTTTATCCCACGGAGAAGGAATATTGCGACGAATCCATTCGCCAGTATCAGGGCTGCCCGACCATCGCGGCCACGCGCGGCGGGCGGCTGTTCGCGGGCTGGTATTCCGGCGGCCGCTGCGAGCCGCATATCGACAATTTCAATCTGGTCATTGTGAGCGATGATCACGGCGCGACCTGGTCGAAGCCGGTGATCGTCATCCCCAGCGACAGGGACAAGCTCATTCACAGCCTCGACATTCAGCTCTGGGTCGATCCCGAGGGGCGGCTGTGGGTGTTCTGGGTCGAGGAGCGCACGCGCAAGGCGGTTGAGAACGACACGGCCTACATTGTGGACGGCTATGCGTTCGGCGTGGATCACATTCACGGCGAGTGGGCCATGGTGTGCGACGATCCCGACGCGGACGAGCTGGTCTTTTCCGCGCCGCGCCGGCTGGACGACGGCTTTCTGCGCTGCAAGCCGCTCGCGCTCAGGAGCGGCCGCTACATCGCCTTCAATTACGATCAGAACACCGACCGCTACGGCTACAGCATTTCGGACGACAGGGGCGAAACCTGGACGCGGCATTACGGCGCGCAGAAGATCCCCACGCCGTTCGACGAGGGCATGGCCGTCGAGAAGAGGAACGGCGATATTCACATGATGGCGCGCACGGAATGCGGCGTTCACGCGCTGGCCGAAACCACCTCCTATGACGGCGGCCTGACATGGGACGCGGCGCGCGTTTCCCACTGGCGCGATCCCTCCAGCCGCTTCTTCTATGCCCGCACGCCCTCGGGTCGGCTCATGCTGGTCAAGAATGACGACGGCGAGCATCGCCAGAGAATGACCGTGTTCCTCTCGGACGACGACGGCGAGAGCTGGCCGTATTCGGCGCTCGTCGATCCGCGCGACGGCACGAGCTACCCGGATGCGGATTTCTACGACGGCAGGATCTATCTCATGCACGACTGCGGCCGCACGAAGGAGAAGGAAATCCTGTTGAGCGTGTTCACCGAGGAGGACGTGATCGCGGGCCGCGCGATTACGCCGCGCATTATCAGCAAGCCGTAAAGCGCTGATTCGGGCTTTCGGTCTGAGCGCGGCGGTCGAAGTAAAACGATTCGCGTGTCTCTGCGGACGATCTGCGGCGGGGCGTGCGATTCATCTCTTTTGAAAAACACCTTGATTATTTTGGAGGAAGCACTTGTGAACAGAGTCAAATTTACCGATCTGCCGCGCCCGTTCGTGTGCGCGCTGGTTCAGCAGCCCACGCTCGAGGATACCATCGCCATGATGCACCAGAGCGACTATGACGGCGCGCAGGCCATCGGCGTGGATCTGTGCCGCATGAAGGACGTTTCGGACGACGATCTCAGAAAGATCATGCGCTGCACCACAAAGCCGGTCTACGCCATGTGCTATCGCTATGGCGACGACGGCCGCACCGACGACGAGCGCGCCGAAATGCTCGTGCGCATGGCCAGAGCCGGCGCGTCGATCGCCGATGTGATGGGCGATTTCTTCGATCCCCAGCCCACGCAGATCACGTTCGACGAGACGGCTGTGCAGAAGCAGCGCGCGCTCATCGAGCGCATCCACATGGCGGGCTGCGACGTGCTGATGTCCTCGCACCTGCAAAAGCCCATGGCCGCCGAGGAAATCTATGATCATCTGCACGAATTTGAGGAGCGCAATGCGGACGTGGTCAAGATCGTGCCGCTCGTCAACACGCGCGCGGAGCTGCTCGAGTCCATCCGCGCGACCATGCTGCTGAAGGAAAAGCTGGTTAAACCGTTCATTCACGTCTGCAACGGCGCGTTTGGCCGCCATCAGCGCACCATCGCGCCCATGCTGGGAGAAATGCTGCTCTTCGGCATGGAGCCGACCCGCCATACCGGCGACGTCGTGGCGCATCTGCCGGTCAGCATACTGCGCGACATCGAGACGGCGGTCTATGAGCACATCGATCCCGAGCTGTGAGGAGAAGAAAACGATATGAAGATACTCTTTCAGGGCGATTCCCTGACCGATTGCGGTCGCGCGCGCGATATTGATCAGCCGAATAAGCGGCTGGGCGACGGCTATGTGAACATGATCTGCGGCGAGCTGGTGGGCGGCGATCCGGAGGCCGGCTACGAGATCTATAACCGCGCGGTGAGCGGCAATCGCATCGCCGATATGTACGCCCGCTGGATCGAGGACGCGCTCAATCCCGAATACGATCTGCTGAGCATACTCTGCGGCGTGAACGACGTGGGCTTTTCGCTGCGCCTGAATCGCGGCAGCGACGCGGAGCGCTTCGAGTTCATCTATGACCGGATGCTTAGTGAGGTGCATGAGACGCATCCGAAGGCGCGCGTCATGCTGATCGAACCGTTCCTGTTCCGCTTCCCCTATCAGGACGGGCCGCGCGGCGACGACATCAACCGCGACTGGGAAATCTGGAGCGGCGAGCTGCGCAAGCGCGGCGCGGCGGCGCGTCGCCTGGCGAAGAAGCACGGCGCGTTGTTCGTGCCCATGTTCGATCATTTCGAGACGCTCTCGGCGCGCTTCGGCCCTGAAACCTATACCCTGGACTGCATCCATCTCACGCCCGCGGGCAACTATGTCCTCGCC
>SFOF01000280.1 GCA_004552515.1 Clostridiales bacterium | reverse complement strand
GAGGTTTACACGAAGAAGCTCCTCACCCAGTACAAAAAGGCGCTGGACGTTTACGCCCGCTATATCTTTGCGCCGGTCAGGCACATTTCCGACGCGCTCTCCTTCAGGACGCAGGAGCACCTGCGCAGGCCGCCCACGGACAATCTCGCCCCCATCCGCGAGGGCGAAACGTGGGGCGGACTGTGGCAGAACGTCTGGCTCTCGCTGGACGTGGCGGCGGACGGGGACACGCTCGGCCAGCAGATCTGGCTGATCCCCTACACCGGCGCGACCGAGATCCTCTGCTTCCGCGACGGCGCGCCCTCGGGCATCATCAATTCCAAGAACAACTTTATCGGCGGAATGCACTCGGCGATGTACGTCGGAAAAAGCGATTCGCCGAAAACGTGGCATATCGATCTCGAGTGCTATGCCGGCCACTTCTGCCCCGGCTGCGCGCCCTATGACAACTATGGCGCGGACACGCCGGACGAGAAAAAGTATCGCTTCTCCTTCGACGGCCTGGATGTGTGCGTCATGGACGAGGCAATCAACCGCATGGTGTTCGATCTGAGCACGGTGATTCAGCTGGCCGAGCTTGAGGGCAATAACTTCGTCAGCGGCAAGGCGATCCGCGCGCTGAAGGCCGCTTTCCCGCATTTTATCCAGTCCCCCATTGACCACACGCGCGACGAGCTGGACGCGGCGGCTGAGAAAGTCTCTTCCATCCTCGCGCCCGCGTTGGAAAAGAGCGCGGCCAATGACGGCTCGCGCGGCAATGTGAGCCTGATCGGCCATTCGCACATGGACACGGCGTGGCTGTGGCCATATTCGGAGACCATCCGCAAGTGCGCACGCACCTATGCCGAAGCGCTCGACCTGATGGAGCGCTACCCGGACTATGATTTCGTGCAGTCCTCCGCGCTGCACACCTGGTGGATGGAAAAATACTATCCGCAGATCTTCGAGGGCATCAAAAAGCGCGTGGCCGAGGGGCGCTATGAGCCGAACGGCGGCGTATGGGTCGAGTGCGACTGCAACGTCACCGGCGGCGAGGCCATGGCGCGCCAGTTCATCTATGGCCAGCGCTACACCCGCAGCCGCTTCGGCTACACCGCCGACTGCTTCTGGCTACCCGACACATTCGGCTACAACGCCGCCATTCCGCAGATCATGCGCGAGTCGGACGTGAAATACTTCCTGACCACCAAGATCAGCTGGAACGACATGAACAAGATGTCCGCTGACACGTTCCGCTGGCGCGGCCTGGACGGCAGCGAGGTGCTGACCCACTTCAACACCATGCAGGCCATCCCCGATCCGCAGACGGTGACAGCGGCGGTCGATCAGATCATCGACAAGACCACCGCGGACAGCCGCCTTGTGGCCTACGGCTTCGGCGACGGCGGCGGCGGCCCGACCTACGGGATGCTCGAATACATGAAGCGCACGGTCGATCTGCCCGGCCTGCCGAAGCAGCGCCCGGAGACGGTTTCGGCGTTCATGAACCGGCTGGATGAGGATCGCGAGCGCTATCCGGTCTTCAACGGCGAACTGTATCTCGAGTTCCACCGCGGCACGCTGACCAGCATCCACGACGTGAAGCGCAACAACCGCAAGGCGGAAATCGCGCTGCACAATCTGGAGTTCCTCGCCGCGGCCAACGAAAACAACACCAACGCCGATGTGGAGCCGCTCTACAAGGAGCTGCTGCGCAACCAGTTCCACGACATACTGCCCGGCTCCTCCATCGCCGAAGTGAACGACACCGCCCGCGCCGAGGTGAGCGCGCTCATCAATGATATCGACAGGCGCATCGCCGGCTATCTGGGCGAGGCGAGCGCGGACGACGTGACGCTCGTGAACGCGTCGCCGTTCAACTGGACGGAGAGCGACGTGTTCGAGGCCGAGGGCGACCTGGCCATATCGGGCGCGGCCTCTCAGCGCTATATCGACGTGATGGGCCGCGCGCGCACGGCGATTTCCGGCCTGCGCGTCCACGCCTATGCCGCCGCCCATGCGCTGGCGGGCGCGGAGACGAGCGCCGTCTCGCCGTTCAAATACGACGGGAAGCGTCTGATCACGCCGCTTTACGAGGCGGAGTTTGACGACTGCGGCTACATGGTCAGCCTGATCGAGCGCGCGACGGGGCGGCAGTACGCCGCGTCCCTGCCGCTGGGCACGCTGCTCTTCGGCGAGAACGTGCCCGATCAGTACGAGAACTGGGAGATTTCACCCTCCGAGGAAATGAAGATGCAGCCCGTGCGGGCGCTCGTTTCCCGCGAGGTGATCTCCGACGGCGCGGTCGAATGGCGCGTGCGCGCGATCTATGCGCTCTCGAACCGCTCGACGGCGACTGTGGACACGGTGTTCCATGCCGCCGATCCCGCCGTGACCTACGACATAAAGCTCGACTGGCACGACAAGCGCGCGCTGGTGAAGATCGCGTTCGACACGAACGTGAAGTCCGACTTTGTGCGCAATGAGATTCAGTTCGGCCACATGAGCCGTCCGACCACGCGCAACACCTCTCTGGACAGCGCGAAATTCGAGGTGGTCAACCACCGCTGGAGCGATCTGTCGGATGCGCGCGGCGGCGTGGCGCTGCTCAACGACTGCAAATACGGTATGTCGGCTGAGGGCGGCCTGATGACGCTGACGCTGATGCACGGCGGCTGCCGTCCCGATCCGCGCGGCGACGAGGGCGTCCACGAGATGAAGTGCGCGATTCTGCCGCACAGCGCACCGTTCTCGACCGAGACGGTCATTGCGCCGGCGTACAAGTTCAATATGCCGCTGATCGCCAGCCGCACAGCCGCCGCGATGGAGCCGCTGTTCTCCCTCGAGGGCGAGCACGTGATCTGCGAGACGGTGAAGCGCGCGGAGGATGTCGAAAACGCGTATGTCCTGCGCCTGTACGAATGCGAGGGCGTGCCGGCGCGCTGCGAGGTGTCCCTGCACGACGCTGTGAAGGGCGTGGAGCGCGTGAACTTCCTCGAGGAGAAGCAGTGCGATCTGCCCTGCGAGAACGGCCGCGTATCGCTCTCGCTCAGGCC
>SFOF01000035.1 GCA_004552515.1 Clostridiales bacterium | reverse complement strand
GGATTTCTTCGCCAAGGTGGCCAAGCTGAGCGACGAGCGCGGCGTGCGCATTGTCATCGGCATGAGCGGCGATGCTGAAACGCTGCCCGATTTCATCACCTGCTACGCGATTTAAGGAGCCGTCCAACATGAAATACATGACCACGCGCGGCGGCGAAACCGTCTCGGCGGAGCGCGCCATCGTGCAGGGGCTGGGCGCGGACGGGGGACTGTTCGTGCCCGAGTCCTTTCCGCAGGTTACGAAATACGATCTGCGCGATATGGCCGCGCTCAATTATAACGAGCGCGCCGTGCGCATACTCGAGCGTTTCCTGACCGGCTTTTCCCGCGAGCAGCTGCGCGGCATGATCAACGCCGCCTACGCCCGCTTTGACGATCACGGCGTCGCCCCGCTGCGCGAGCTGCCCGGCGGCGTTCACGTCATGGAGCTTTATCACGGCCCGACGCTGGCCTTCAAGGACGTGGCGCTGACGCTTCTGCCGCATCTGCTCACCGCGTCGGCCCGCGCCGTGGGCGAAAACCGCGAGGTGCTTATCCTCGTGGCCACCAGCGGCGATACCGGCAAGGCGGCGCTGTCCGGCTTTGCCGACGTGCCCGGCACGCGCTGCGCGGTGTTCTATCCCAACGGCGGCGTATCCGAGGCGCAGCGGCTGCAAATGGTCACGCAGCGCGGCGATAACGTCGCGGTCATGGCCGTGAACGGCAACTTTGACGACGCGCAGACCGGCGTGAAGCGCATATTCTCCGACCGCGAGGCCGCAAAGGCGTTCGCCGATCGGGGCGTCGTGCTCAGCAGCGCCAACTCCATCAACTGGGGTCGCCTTGTGCCGCAGATCGTCTACTATTTCTCCGCGTACTGCGATCTGCTCGCGAAGGGCACGATCGCGCCGGAGGAAAAGATCAACATCTGCGTGCCGACGGGCAACTTCGGCAACATTCTGGCGGCCTACTATGCCGAGCGCATGGGTCTGCCGGTGAACAGGCTGATCTGCGCCTCCAACCGCAATAACGTGCTGTCCGATTTCATCAGGACCGGCCGCTACGACGCGCGCCGCGCATTCTATCAGACCACGTCGCCCTCGATGGACATCCTCATTTCGTCCAATCTCGAGAGGCTGCTCTTCGAGCTGTCCGGCCGGGATGCGGCCGCCGTGTCCGGCTGGATGAAGAGCCTGAAGGAAACGGGCGAATACGAGATCGGCTCCGACGCGCTTAATAAGCTGCACGGCCTGATGAGCGGCGGCTGGGCCTCCGACGAGGACTGCGCCGAAGAGATCGGCCGCGTCTGGAACGAGAACGGCTATCTGATCGATCCGCACACGGCGGTTGCCATGAAGGTGCTGCGCGACTACAGGGCTGAAACCGGCGACGAGCACGTCTGCGTGACGGCTTCCACCGCCAGCCCGTTCAAGTTCGGCCGCGCTGTGTCGGCGGCGCTCCATATGCCCGTCGACGCGGACGACTTTACGCTCTGCGCGCGCCTGGCCGACAAGACCGGCCTTCAGGTTCCCGCGTCCATCGCCGCTCTGCCGACGCTGCCCGTGCGCCACAACACCGTGTGCGCGCCCGAGGATATGCTGAAAACGCTCATGGCGAAGCTGGAAAAGTGATGATTATGAAGAAGGTTTTTCTGCTGGGCGATTCCATTCGCCTTGATTACTGCGACTTTGTGAAGGATATGCTGAAGGACGAGGCCGAGGTGTGCTATTCGCCGGACAACGGCCGCTTCACCGACTACACATATGTGTCTCTGCCCGGCTGGAAGACTCTTGCAGGCGATCCGAACGAGGTGAGCGTCGTTCACTGGAACAACGGCCACTGGGACTGCGCGCACTGGGATCACGCCGAGGAACCGCTCTACACTGTGGAGGAGTATGCGCGTCGTCTCAGGCGCGTTTATGATCGGATTCGCCGCTGCTTCCCCAACGCCCGCGTGATCTTTGCCACGACCACCGGCGTGTGCGAGGCGCGCGTGAGCGAGATGGCCAATCCGCGCAGCACGGCGGAGATCGCCGAGTATAACCGCGCGGCCAAGGCGGTCATGGCGGAGCTGAACGTGCCCGTCAACGATCTGGCGGCGGTCGCGGCAAGGTTCCCGGATACGTATTTCCGCGACGGCCTGGTGCATTACGGCGAAGAAGGCTCGCGTCTGCTGGCGCAGGCTGTGGCCGATCGCATCCGCGAGATGCTGTAAATTGAAGTCCTGTGATCGCGGGTGAGGCGATGCTTCATCCGCGATTTTTTATCGATTATATCGTATATTATCGAAGCGCTTCAGAGCGATGCCGGAAGGAACCGGCGCGTTCGGTTCTTTCCGGGGCTGCTTTGAGAGCGCGATCCGCGCAGAGGCCATGAAGTCAAAAAAACACGCGATACGCATGATACGGAGGAATACGACCATGCCTTTTGGATTTCCGTTTTCGAGTGCTCAGGAGATATATGACAGCCAGAAAGGCCCCTATAAGCTGCCGCCGCAGGGCGACGTGTCCGTTTTGACGCGCCCCGTGCAGGGCAAGGGCTTTACGCTTAAAAACGCCATGGTGATCCAGCCCATGGAGGGCTGCGACGCGGATCATACCGGTGCGCCGACCGACTGGACGAAGCGCCGCTACTGTCGCTTTGCCGCGGGCGGCGCGGGCCTGATCTGGATGGAGGCCGTGGCCGTTACGCCCGAGGCGCGCGCCAACCCCTGCCAGCTGATGATCACCGAGGACAACATTGAGTCCTTCCGCCAACTGCTCGCCGATACGCGCAGGGCGGCGGCCGACGCGGGGCTGGAAGCGCCCAAGATCATCGCGCAGCTGACCCATTCCGGCCGCTGGAGCCGTCCCGTGGATGCGAAAACGCCCATCCGCAACTGGTATAACGAGACGCTCGACCGCCATCAGAATCTGCCCGAGGACTATCCGATCATCTCCAACGAGGAGCTGGAAAAGCTGCCCGCCAAGTTCGCCCATTCCACAAAGCTGGCCATGGAGGCGGGCTTTGACGGCGTGGACGTGAAGGCGTGCCATCTGTATCTGATGAGCGAAATGCTGGGCGGCTTTGATCGCCCCGCGCCCTATGGCGGCAGCTATGAAAACCGCACGAAGATCTATTTTGAGTGCGTGAAGGCCGCCGCGTCCGAGATTGGAAAAGGCATACTGGCCGCGCGCGTCAATCTCTATGACGGCGAGGCGGGCAAGTGGGGCGTGGGCGAGAACCAGAGCCTGGCGCTCGACGAGCCGCTGCGCCTTGTGCGCGATCTGGCGGCGATGGACGTGGCGCTTCTCAACATCACCATGGGCACGCCCTATTTTAATCCGCACGTCAACCGTCCCTATGCCCGCGGCGGCTATGAGCAGCCCGAAAATCCGATCGACGGCGTGGCGCGCCTTCTGTACGGCTGCAAGCGCGCCCAGGCCGAGGTTCCGGACGTGGTGTGTGTGGCCACCGGCATGAGCTATCTGCGCCAGTTCGGCCCGTCGATCGCGGCGGGTCTGGTTGAAGAGGGCGGCGCGAAGTGCGTCGGCTGGGGGCGCGGCGCGTTCGCGTATCCCGATTTTGCGAAGGACATCATTGAAAACGGCGCGATGACGCCCGGCAAGTGCTGCGTCACCTGCGGCGTGTGCACCAAGATCATGCGCCAGCCTACGGGCCGCCCCGGCTGCCCTGTGCGCGATACGGCGTGGTACTATCCGGAATTTCAGCGTGTGCTGGGAGGAAAAAAGCAATGAGCAAAATCGCATTGGTGACCGGCGGCTCGCGCGGCATTGGACGCGGCGTGGCCGAATATCTTCATGAGCACGGCTTCGAGGTGGCGATCACCTCGCGCCATGAGGCTGACGAGGACGCGCAGAAGAAATTTCTGTGCATCGTGGCCGACAATTCCAGCGCGGAACAGCGCGCCCACGCGGTTGACGCCGTGCTGCAAAAGTACGGCCGCATAGACGTGCTGGTCAACAATGCGGGCATCGCGCCCCGCGTGCGCGCCGATCTGCTCGACATGGGCGAGGACTCCATGCGCGAGCTGCTGGACGTGAATCTGGTCGGGCCGTTCTTCCTGACGCAGCTTGTGGCGAAGAAGATGATCGAGCAGGGGAGCGGCACGATCGTCAACATCACCTCCATGTCCAGCGACGTCGTGTCCACCAACCGCGGCGAATACTGCGTCTCCAAGGCGGGCCTGTCGATGATGACCAAGCTCTTCGCCGTGCGTCTGGCCGAGTACGGCATCCCGGTCTACGAGATCCGGCCCGGCATCATCGCCACCGACATGACCAGCAAGGTCAGGGACAAATACGACGCGCTGATTTCGGGCGGCATTACGCCCATCAAGCGCTGGGGTTATCCCGAGGACATCGCCAAGGCGGTCTATGCGCTCAGTCTGGATCTGCTGCCCTTCTCGACCGGCGAGGTCATCAATGTGGACGGCGGCTTCCATTTGCAGCGCCTGTAAAGGAGTGCTCTATGCGGATACTTCACTGCAATACGCTGGTGATCGGCGCGGGCGCGGCGGGGCTGAACGCGGCGGACGAGCTGAAAAAGGCCGGCGTGGACGTGCTGCTGATCGCCGACGATTTTGCCGCCGGCACCAGCCGAAACGCGGGCAGCGACAAGCAGACCTACTATAAGCTCAGCCTGTGCGGCGCGGGCGCGGAATCGGTCGAGGCCATGGCGCAGTCGTTCTATGCGGGCGGCAGCACGCACGGCGATCACGCCTACGCCATGGCGGCGCTCTCTGCGCGCTCGTTTATGAAGCTGGCGCTCCTGGGCGTGCCCTTTCCCTGCAACGAGTGGGGCGAGTTCGTCGGCTATCAGACCGACCATGATACCACGCAGCGCGCCACCTCCGCCGGGCCGCTCACCAGCAAGATGATGGTCGAGCGCCTGAGCGAATCGGTGGAAGCGCGCGGCGTTCGGCGCGAGGACGGCCTGAAGCTGCTCTCCATACTGACCGACGGCAAAAATCGCGTCTGCGGCGCGCTGTTCCACGGCAAGGGTGGCTTTACGGCGGTCAACGCGCGCTTTGTGATTCTCTGTACCGGCGGCGCGGCGACGGCCTATCAGCGCGTGGTGTTCCCCGTGCAGCAGCAGGGCGCGAGCGGCGCGGCCATCCATGCGGGCGCGGCGTGCAGCAATCTGTGCTACTGGCAGTACGGCCTGGCCTCGCTCAAGGTGCGCTGGAACGTTTCCGGCAGCTATCAGCAGGCCATTCCGCGCTATACTGACGGAAAAAATGAGTTTTTGCAGCCCTTCTTCCGCGATCGGAGCGATATGCTCGATTCGGTGTTCCTGAAGGGCTATCAGTGGCCGTTCGACGCGGGCAAGCTGGGCGGCTCCTCCCGCGTGGATATGGCCGTGGCGGCGCTTAACGCCCGCGGCGGGCACGCGTATATGGACTTTACGCGGGAGGTGGACGGCGGCGCGTTTGAGGGCCTGGGCGACGAGGCGCGCGCCTATCTCGAAAATTGCGGCGCGACGCAGCATACCCCCATTGAGCGGCTGGCCGCCATCAATCAGAAGGCCATTGATTTTTACGCCTCGCACGGCCTTGATCTGCACAGGGAGCCGCTCGAGGTGGCCGTGTGCGCGCAGCATTCCAACGGCGGATTGCTGATCGACGAATGGTGGCGCACGAGCGTTCAGGGGCTGTACGCCGCGGGCGAGTGCGCGGGCGCGTTCGGCATGTACCGCCCGGGCGGCAGCGCGCTCAACGAGACGCAGGTCGGCTCGCTGCGCGCGGCCCTGCATATCATCCATCACGGCGGGCTTGAAAAAACCGAGAGCGAGGAAGCCTTCCTGAATGCGGCGCAGGGCGATCTGGCGCGCGAGACGGCCTATTTCTCCCGCACGGCGAGCGACGCAAGGGCGGCGCGCGTGCTCTCTCAGGTGCGCGCCGATATGGACGCCTATGCCGGCGCGATGCGCGATCTGGACAAAATGCGCGCCATGGCCGTGCGCGTGCAGGCGTATCTGGACGAGGGCATCGCCGGTTCCACGCCCGAGGAAACCGCCGAGCTGCGCGATACGCTGCTGGTTCAGCGCGCGGCGCTCTCGGCCATGCTGTGCCAGGCGCAGTTCGCGGGCGAGGCGGGGCACGGCTTTGTGCAGCGCGGCGTTGCAAAGGATGCGCCCGAGGCGAGGAGCTTCGCCTTTGAAACGCGCGGAGCCGAAACGCGCGCCGTAGCGCTCAGGCCGCTTCCGCAGGGCGGCGGCTGGTTCGAGACGGTATGGCGGCGCTATTTGAGCGACGAGGTATACGGCTGATGCGCGCGGTGAAGGCGGCGCTGTCTGTCGTTGTGATCGCGCTGGCCGTCGGATTGATTGCGGGTCTGCTCATGCTGTTTCAGCGGCTGCTGATTTCCGGCGCGAACATGGCGGGGCAGTGGGGCGATACATCGACCGTCGATCAGGGCGCGTCCGCGCCGGACGACGCGATCGAGACGTTCGCGCCCGTCGAGCCGAAGAGCACCGTGCCGCCCGGCGACGATCCCTCCTGGAGCGAGCCGATGGACTCCGCGCCGGTCGATCAGACCGCCGAAGAGCTGGCGAAGAAGCGGTAACGCCCTCGAAAAAGTGAATATTGACAGGCAAAGATAAAAACACGTCCCGGCCGGTAGTCCGTGGAGCGGCGGTAAAACGCCGTCAGTAACCTGCCTCCTTGGTTGTCCGTTCTTTGCAGACTGTCGCATGATAAGGAGGTTTTCATGATGGACACAGTATCCTGCTCGCTGACCGTGCTGTTTGAGGATCCGTTCTGGATCGGCGTGTACGAGCGTGTGGACGGCGGCCTCTATGAGGCGGCCCGGATCGTCTTTGGCGCGGAGCCGAAGGACTATCAGGTGTACGCGTGGCTTTTGAAAAATGGGCGGCTGCGCTTCAGCCCGGCGCTGACCGGCGGGCGCGTTGCTCAAAGACCGGTCAATCCCAAGCGGGCGCAGCGCGAGATTGCGCGCGCCGTGGCCGGAGGCGGCGTGACCACAAAGGCGCAGGCGGCGCTTCAGCTCGAGCGTGAGCGAAATAAGCGGGAGCGCAGAACGCGCGCCCGGGAGCGGAACGAGGAAGAGCGGCGGATGCGCTATGAAACGCGCCGGGAGAAGCATCGTGAAAAGCACAGGGGACATTAGAAAGCAAAAGCGCGGCGGAGATGTTGATCATCGCCGTGCTTTTTGCGTACGGCTGCTTGCGGGGCGGGAAAACATGCGTTATAATGAAATCAAAATCCTCTGCAAAAGGAAGGCCGGAGAGCGATCTAATAAAGGAAGATATGCAATTCGATCCGGCGGCTCTCTGCCGAAAGGAGCGGTATTATGGCGACGATTCAGGAACGGATTGACGAACTGCGCGGCGCTTCGTCTCCACAGAGGACGCTGAATCTGGGCGGCGGCTCATATGTCCTCGAAAAGCCGGTTGTGCTGAACGCCGAGGACAGCGGCCTTGTCATCGAGGGCGGCGGCGCAAGCGTGCGCTGCGGCTGTGCCCTGACAAATTGGGCTGACGACGCGGACGGCCTGCTGGCGGGCGCGCATGAATAGACATTTCGCTTTTTTGCATTTGTCCGCTTGAAAGGCGGCGGCGTATGCGCTATAATAGACAGTGCGGCTGACAAGGCCGCGCAAATGACGATAAATCGACGGAGGATTTGACGATATGAGCCGACTGGGTGAAACGATTCGCGCGGCGCGCCTGAAAAAGGGCCTTACGCCCAAGGCGCTGGGCAAAAAATGCGGCGTGGCGGAGTCCTTTATCAACGACGTTGAAATGGGCACGCGCATCGTGTCCGACGATCAGGCGCAGCGCATATTGAAGGTGCTGGGCGTTGAAAATCCGATTTCCACCGAGCTGGAGGTGGCCGCGGAGCCGGAGGTCGAGCTGCGTCCGCGCCCGCGTCCCTATGTGATTCCAGTCAAAAAGCCGGAGGAGCCGGCCTACACCGAGGCCGAGCGCGAGGCCACGCAGGCCAGCGCCGACGCCTGGCTGGACGCGCTGGGCGGCGTGGTCAAGCGCGTGCCAATCATGGACGAGGGCGGCGTGGTCATCGATCACCGCCTGATGCCGGTCATCGGCGGCAAGATCGAGGGCGGCCATCCCGACAAGGTGATCTTCTATCGCTGCCCGGACAATTCCATGCGCGGCTTCCGCGTGTTCGCGGGCGATCTGCTCCTGACCGTTCCGGCGGCCGTGGCGATCGACGACGCGATCATGCTCGTGCAGCTGGACGGCAAGCGCGTCGTGCGCAAGATCAAGAAGCAGGACGGCGGGCGGCTGCTCCTTCAGAGCTATGAGTCCGAATTTGAGGGCAAGGTCGTCTCGATCAAGGACGTGCTGATCGTCGGCCACTGCGTGCGCCTGGAGCGTTCGCTGTAACGTGAAATGAATAGAATAGGGCCGCGCCGCGTCTCCTTGTATGGGAGAGCGGCGCGGCTGCTTTATGGGGCTGATTTCAAACGGCTCTGAGAGGACGGCGGTTTCCCCTTCGAGACGCGCTTAAAGGCTTCGGGGGCGCTTCAGTCCTTGATGAAGCCCGAAATATCCACCGACGCGTTGTCCTCGATGCGCAGAGACGCGTCGTCGAAGGTGCGGATGTTCTCGAAGCGGCAGTCCTTCATCGCGCCGGCCAGGCGCAGCGCCGCGCCCGCGCGCGAGCAGACGTTGCGGATGGTGATGTTGAACGTCTCGTCGGCCGTGGCGTGGCGCGTGCCGTAGAGATGGACGTCGCCCAGGCGCACGCCGCTGCCGCCGCGCCCCATGTACGGGCTGTTCTTCGAGGAATCGTATACGCCGTCCACGAGGATGTTGTACAGCCGTATACCGCTCTGGTTGAGCAGACGCACGTTGGCGCAGAAGGCGGAGGAGACAACATTGCGGATGACGACGTTGTAGATGTCCTTATCCATGTCCTTCACGCCGTAGAGCGCCTCCGTGCTGCCGGCGAGCGCGGTCAGGGCGATGGTGTCGTCCTCGGTAAAGCCGGTGATGTTCTCGATGATGATGTCATGGCAGCCCGAGCGCAGATCGATGCCGTCGGCGTTCTTGACGAGTATGTATTTGTAGTCGAAGTCATCGCCGCCGCATTCGGCCGAGCCGTACGCGCGCGTGCCCAGTCCGAAGCGGCGCGTGCCGTCGGGCAGGAGATAGGAGTAGTCGGCCAGAAAGTCGATATCGCTGATGCGGCCGTTGCGGCAGGCGACGAAATTGAGCGCCCACCAGCGCTGATTGCGCACATGGAGGTTGCGCACGGTAAAGCCGTCCACATTCGCAAAGAGCAGCACGTTGTTGAAGCTGATGTGCGGCAGGCCGTTTTTGCCATAGGTGCTCTCAGACAGGCCGTTGTATTCGCCGCCGTCCAGTATGGCGCGGCCCACGCCCTCGACGATGATGTTGCGGTCGGCGCCCTCGGCAGAGCGGGCCTTCTCCGTGCGGCAGGAGGCGTTTGTGAACATATTGCAGAACGTGCCGTCCTTCATGCGCAGATGGCAGTTCATGAGGGTGAGCGTAAAATCGGACGGAATGAGTATGGTCTGCTCGATTTCGTACAGGCCGGTGACCGTGACGGCGCGCAGGCCGCTCTCGCAGGCCTCGTCGATCAGGCGCTGGATCGCTGCGCCGCCATTTTTGATAAACTCCATCAATGTTCCCTCCATGCGTTTATTGGCTGCGTTCATTATAGCAGACGACAGGTGTGCTGTCAACAAATTCACGGCGCGCTCTCGCCACAAAAACAGCCCTTGCCATGCGCGGCAACTTCGCGTATAATAGAGGAAAGCGTTTTATATCGGCGAAAGGACAGCCTGACATAAATGGAAGAAAAGAAGATTAAAAAGCCCGCGCCCGGCGGCCCCAAGAAGAAGCGGAAGAAGAAAAAGCAGAAGCAGGGCTTTTCGTTCATGAAGCTGAGCGGCAGCCTGCGCCGGGGCGGCGCGGTGATCCGCCGCTACAGCGCCGGCGCGTTTAAGACGTTCGACGATTTTGCCACCGGCGAGGATCAGGACGGGCTTACGCAGACGCTGCTCAGGCGCTTTGCGTGGCTCAGGCGCATCAAGTTTTCGGCGTTCGTGCTGGTGAGCGTCGTGGCGCTGGCGCTGCTGATCATGTTTTTCAACAACAGCAGCATCGATGTGGAGGAAAAGACGGTGTCCATCGCCGGACTGAGCGCGGATTTTGAGGGCTATCGCATCGCGCTCATTTCCGATCTGCACGGCCAGGAATTCGGCAACAGCCAGGCCAGCCTGCTGCGCTCGATCAACGGCGTGAAATATGACCTTATGATCATGGCGGGCGATATGGTGGGCAAAAAGGGAAACGTCGCGCCGCTTTACGAGCTGCTGGACGGCCTGACCTCGAGCGCGCCGGTCTATTTCATCGCGGGCGATTCCGATCCCGGCCCGCTGCTCGACGAGCCGCGCGACACCGAGGGCACGCTCGAGCAGTTCGTGCTGGAGGACTGGGTGCTGGGCGCGATCGATCACGGCGCGATCTATCTGGACGCGCCCACGCAGATCGTCAGGAACAAATCGACCCTGTGGCTCACGCCCGAGAGTATGCTGGACGTGGAGGCCTCGCCGCTGCTGTCTCAGCTCAACGCGCAGTATCGCATGGAGAGCGCCGAGGTGGTGGCGGGCGGCACGGCGGCGCGCACGACGCTCCCGCTGACGGCCTGGCGCGTGCAGTGCGCCGAAAAGCTCCTAAACGCCGTCTCGACGATGAGCAGCGACGATCTGCACATCGCGGTGGCGCACTATCCGCCCATCGAGGCCTACAACGCCGCCAGCGGCTATTCCGGCTCCGGGATGCTGCGCACGGCCGATCTGGTGCTGGCCGGCCATTATTGCGGCGGCGGCTGGAAGCTGCCCGGCCTGGGCGCGATCTATATCCCCGCGATTGAAGCGCCGCGGCACGGCTGGCTGCCCGATCAGGCGCTGGTCGAGGGCGAGCGGCTGCTGGGCGGCGTCAACGTCTACACCACCGGCGGGCTTGGCATGAGCGACGCCATTCCGCTGCCGCGCTTTCGGCTGAACAATCAGCCCAAGGTCACGATCCTGACGCTCACCGCCGCGCTGACCGACGATCTGCTGGGCGTGAGCGGCTGACGGCGCCGCCTGTCGCACAACCTTAGTTTCAAATTAACCGTATGCGGCTGTTCTGAAGGAGGGGTGGGCGCTATAATTATAATAAGAATCAGTAGAGCCGGTATATGGGGGAGTAGCTTTCGGGAAATGTCGCCGGATCGCCTGCGGGCGGAGGACGGCGCTTCCCGCGGATAACCGCGTTTCTGAAAAAAAGAAAGCCGCGCATATTGCCGCGGCGGGTCATATTTTGGAAACACACACCAGTATATAGGGGACCGTTTCAAAAATTCATCAGGCTGACCATTTTCATGAGCTGACGGATAAAGCCGCGTTGGCGCGCGGCCTTTCCTTTTTGAAACATTCTCTGACGCTGAGCGGGGCTGAACGATTCATTCAGGCCCGCTTTTTATGTGCGCGAACGCCGCGTTCGCCGGCGCCGGCTCGGAAGGGGAAGCATATGTCAGCCATACAGGAAATGTTCGGCCTGTCGCCCGAGGTGGGGCAGGCCATCGAGGAGATGGGCTACGAAACGCCCACGCCCATCCAGCAGGAGGCCATACCGCCCATGCTCGAGGGGCGCGACATCATCGGCCAGGCGCAGACCGGCACCGGCAAGACGGCGGCCTTCGGCATACCGCTGGTCGAGAAGATCGATCCGTCGCTGCGGCGCGTTCAGGCGCTCGTGCTCTGCCCGACGCGCGAGCTGGCCATGCAGACAGCCGGCGAGCTGATGAAGCTGGGGCGGCACCGCATGAGCCTGATGGTCGTGCCGGTTTACGGCGGCCAGCCGATCGAGCGGCAGCTGCGCGCGCTCCAAAACGGGGCGCAGGTGGTGGTCGGCACGCCCGGCCGCGTGATGGATCACATGAAGCGCGGCACGCTGAGCTTTGACGCGCTGAAGCTGGCCGTGCTGGACGAGGCCGACGAAATGCTCGACATGGGCTTTCGAGACGACATCGAAACGATCCTCTCGGCGACGAGCGAGACGCGCCAGACCGCGCTGTTCTCCGCCACGATGCCGAGGCCGATCCTCGCGCTGGCCAGCCGCTATCTGAACAACCCCGTGCAGGTCAGGATCGAAAAGCGCGAATTGACGGTCGAGAAGATCGAGCAGTGCTATATCAGCGTGCGCTCGTTCCACAAAAACGAGCTGCTCAGCCGCCTGCTGACCCTCGAGGACATCAAGCTGGCGCTGGTGTTCTGCAACACCAAGCAGGGCGTGGAGAGCGTTGTGACCGAGCTTCAGCACCGCGGCTTTTCGGCGGCGGGGCTGCACGGCGATATGCGCCAGATCGAGCGCGACGCCATCATGGCGCGCTATCGCAACGGCCTGATCAATGTCCTCGTGGCGACCGACGTGGCCGCGCGCGGGCTGGACATCGACAACATCGAGGCCGTGTTCAATTATGATATTCCGCTGGACGTGGAATACTACGTTCACCGTATCGGCCGCACGGGGCGCGCGGGCAAGGAAGGCCGCGCCTACACGTTCGTCGTCGGCCGCGAGGTGTCGCGCATGTGGGATTACCGCCGCATCACCGGCGCGAAGATTCTCTGCCGCAAGGCTCCCGGCGCGGAGGAGGTCGAAAAGGCGCTCTGCGGCCGCGTGATGAAGGAAATCACCGATCACGCGGGCGAGGATCACAGCGAGGAAACGCGCGCTCTGGCGCGGCAGCTGCTGGAAAGCGCCGAGGCGGAGCAGGCCGTGGCCGCCATGCTGGATCTGCTCATCAAACAGGCCGGCGCGCGCACCGACGTGACCATCGATCTGAATCCGCCCGAGCCGGTTCGCCCGCCGCGTCCCGCCGCGCCGAGCGCGCCCGTTCGCCGCGGCCCCTATGGCAAGCCCGTTCCGCGCGAGATGCTCGAAAAGATGCACAGCGAAGGCCGCGCCGACAAGCGGCCCGACGAGCGCGGCAATTATCGCCGCGACGATCGCCGCGGTTCGGAGCGCCGCTATGATCGAAGCGACCGCCATGCCAGCGAGGCCGGCCATGAGCGCCGCCATGCCGGCGCGCCCCGCAGCAGCGGCTATGCGCCCCGCGCGGAAAAGCGGGATTACGGCGCGCATCGCTTTGAAAAAGGCGCCGTCCGGCACAGGACGGGCGACCAGTAAATATCCTTTCGGCACGATCGAAGAGATTCGGTCGTGCCAATTTTTTGCGTGCCTGATCGGAAAACGACGCTGTATTGCCTTTCTGGGCATGAAAGAAACGTGTCAAATGGCACGAATTATTCACAAAAATCGCCGCAATGGCGCAAGACTTGCGGTAATAAAATGTCATTTTAGTAAAAAATGGTATTGCAAAGCCTATTTGTAAATGTTATAATGCCTATGTCCAAGACGATACGAGAGGTGAAAGCAATGCAGGTTGTTCCGAAGGGGAGGCGAGCGGCCTCCCCGAAAAAGAAGGATGGCTTCAGGTTATTTCTGATGGTTCTGCCCTGTCTCGTGTTTATTTTTGTGTTTTCCTATCTGCCGCTGTGGGGCTGGTCGTTCGCGTTTTTTAACTACAAGCCCGGCCACGCGCTGATGGATTGTGAGTTTGTGGGCTGGGCGCACTTTACGCGTCTGTTCGGCAATCCGGTCATGCGCCGCCAGCTGCTCATGGTCATGCGCAACACGCTGGCCATGGCCGGCCTGGGCATACTCTGCTCGCCGATCACGCCGGCCTTCGCCATTTTCATGAGCGAAATCAGCTCCAAGAAATATCAGAAGGTCGTGCAGACGCTGACCACGCTGCCGCACTTCATTTCCTGGACGATCATGTATTCCCTCGTGTTTTTCATGCTCAATGTCAACAACGGCTTTGTCAACAATCTGCTCGTCTCGCTGGGCGTGCTTGAAAAGCCGGTCAACTTCCTCGTGTCGCAGAAGCACGTCTGGCTCACCATGCAGGGCTACGGCATGTGGAAGGGGCTGGGTTGGGGCGCGATCGTCTATCTGGCGGCGATTTCCGGCATCGATCAGGAGCTTTACGAGGCCGCGATGATCGACGGCGCGGGGCGCATGCAGCGCATACTGCACATCACTGTGCCCGGCCTGATCGAGACATATTTCGTGCTGCTGATTATGTCCTTCGGCAATTTCCTCAACACCGGCATGGAGCAGTATTATGTGTTCCAGAACGCCATGAATCAGGATTACATTCAGGTGCTGGATCTGTATGTCTACAATCAGGGCATCAAGGGCGGCCAGATTTCCTATGCGACGGCCATCGGCACGATGAAGTCCTTTGTGGCGCTGGTGCTGTTTGCCTTCGCCAATACGCTGTC
>SFOF01000279.1 GCA_004552515.1 Clostridiales bacterium | reverse complement strand
TGGGCGCAAACTGTAATCGATCGCGGCGCGGCGCGCCAAAAAACGCGCTCTGATCGCAAAAAAGGACATTTCCATGAGCAGAGAAGAACGGGACATTCAGAATTTCATCAAGCGGATCCAGCCCTCGATCCGCTATTTTTACCGCGCCGCCTACGCCGTGACCGCCGACCGGCAGATGGCCGAGTACGTGCTGGGCAGCGCGCTGGTCGATTCCTATCTGCGCGGCACGGCGCCGGCGGGCAATCTCGGCTTCCGCGACAGCATACTCGCCGTCATCCGCGAGAAGGCGCTCGCTCAGCTCAAAACCGAGCCGGGCGAAAACGAATGGGACGGCCTGCTCACTCAGCCCCAAAGCGGCGACCGGCTGGCCGAGCTTGTGCTGCGCGAGCCGCTCGAAACGCAGCGCATGATCGTGCTGCGCTACGGCTGCGCGCTGACCATCCGCGAAATCGGCACGCTCATGGGCCTTGACCCCGGTCAGGTTCAGGACACGCTCAGCCGGAGCCGTCTCCACATGGAGCGCATCCTGAACAACGAAAAGCTGCCCTCGCACCCGTTCGACAAGCTGGCCATGCGCGCCGTCCGGCGGCTGATGAACCACGAAGCCGCCGATCAAATCGACGTGTCCTATCTGCTGCACAATTTCGAGACGGAATTGAGCGGCCGCCATCGCCGCCGCCGCGTCGTGCTCAAGACGGTGCGCTGGCTGCTCATAACGCTCTTCGCGCTGATCTGCGCCGCCATACTCTGGCTGATCGCCGTGCTGATGGAGATGTAGCGCTTTCATGCGCACGCCCTCGCCGGGCCTCGCAGGGGCAATGCAAAAGCGCTCCCCCATCCGCTGATGAGAGAGCGCCAAAACGCATATTGTATAACCGCCGCGGAAGGGCTTCATGCCTCCCGCGGCGGTTCGCTTTCTATTCGCGCGGCCCGATCACCGTGCGCAGCGTACCGATGTTCTCGATGGACACCTCCAGCACGTCGCCCGGCTTCAGCCACCGACGCTGCTCCTCCGGCAGGCCGAGAATCACGCCGTCCGGCGTTCCGGTGAAGATCAGATCGCCCGGCTCGAGCGTCATGACGCTCGACACATAACTCACGATCTCCGCGCAGCTGAAGATCATGTCGCCCGTGCTGGCATACTGGCGCAGCTGGCCGTTCAGCGCGCAGGCGATCTCGAGATCCTGGATTTCGTGCATCGCGTCGATGGTCGTGATCCACGGCCCGACCGGCGCGAAGCCATCCGGCGTTTTGCCCGCCAGCCACTGGCTCGACCGGCTCTGCCAGTCGCGCGCGGAAAGATCGTTGCCGCAGGTGCAGCCGAACACATAGTCCATCGCCTCGTCCGCCGAAACGCAATGCGCGCGCCGGCCGATCACCATGACCAGCTCTGCCTCGTAGTCCAGCCGCTCCACGCCGCGCGGAATGGCCACGCTGTCCTTATGCGCCGAGAGCGCCGTGGCGAACTTGCTGAACAGCACCGGCGCGTCCGGCAGGCTCTGACCGCACTCCTTCACATGGCGGCCATAATTCACGCCCACGCACACAATCTTGCCCGGCCGGCTCACAACCGGCAGAAAACGCGCGTCTTCGGGCGCGAGGGGCGTTTCCTTCGCCTCGGCCATTTCCAGCGCGCGCGGCAGCTCGTCGATCCGCTCGATCGCGTCCATCATCGTATGGTAGCCCACGCCGTTCAGCGGAATCAGTCCCTCCGCCGTCCTGGCGCATAAAACGGTCTGTCCGCCCTGTTCTATCTGAGCCAGCTTCATTGCCTGCATCCTCCCGAATCGCCGATTGATGTTTTTATTTATTATACCAGCTTTCGCGCCCGGCTGCAAATATATTTTGCGCCTGTTTACCATTTTTCGCTTGCGTTGGGGCGCGCGGGCGGGGTACAATAAACAGGCTGACTATTTTATTGCAAAGGATGCGACGATTATGGCCTGTCTCGGAGCCATCGCGATCATCATGGGCGTTTCCTTCGCCGGCGATCTCCTGGGCGCGGTGCTGCCCCTTCCCGTGCCGGGCAGCATATACGCGCTGGTGATCATGCTGCTTCTGCTGCTCACCCGCGCCGTGAAGCTGGAAAAGGTGCGCGCCGCCGGCGATTTCCTCATCAGTCTCATGCCGCTCATGTTCATCTCCCCCTCTGTCGGCCTGATGACCGACTTTGACGCGTATAAGGATATTCTCGCGCCGCTGCTGATCATCTGCCTTGTCTCGACGCTGGTGGTCATGGCGGTTACGGGCCGCGTCTCTCAGGCGATCATCCGCCGCGGCTCAGCGAAAAGGGAGGCGGGACGATGAACGAATTCTTCGCGAACATCGCCTATTTCGGCGTGTTTCTGAGCATCGGCAGCTATCTGATCGGCGTGTTTCTCAACCGCCGCTTCAAATCGGCGCTGCTCAATCCGCTGCTGATCTCGATCGTGCTGTGCATGGCGTTTCTGGCCGTGTTCAAGATCGACTTTTCCACGTTCAGCCACGGCAAGAACAACACCGGCGCGACCATGCTGCAAAACCTGCTCACCCCCACCACCGCCTGTCTGGCCATTCCGCTCTATGAAAAGATCGGCGAGCTGAAAAAGCAGCCGCTGGCGATCCTGCTGGGCATCGGCGCGGGCGTGCTGGCCAGCGTGGGCACAATCTTCCTCATGAGCAAGCTGTTCTCGCTCACGCGCGAGCAGTATATCACGCTGCTGCCCAAGTCGATCACCACGGCCATCGGCATGGATCTGTCGGATACACTGGGCGGCATGGCCAACGTCACCGTGGCCTGCATCATACTGACCGGCATATTCGGCAATCTCGTCGCGTCCGGCTTTTTGAAGCTGTGCCGCGTGACCGATCCCATCGCCATAGGGCTGGCCATCGGCACGTCCTCCCACGCCGTAGGCACCGCCCGCGCGCGCGAGCTGGGCAAGACGCAGGAGGCCATGAGCAGCCTGTCCATCGCCGTGGCCGGACTGATGACCGTCGTCGCCGCGTCGATCTTCGCGATGATTTACTAAATCCGCCCACAGCCAGGCCTGCGCGCATACCGCCGCGGG
>SFOF01000278.1 GCA_004552515.1 Clostridiales bacterium | reverse complement strand
AGGGCATGCCCAAGCTGCCCGAGACGCTGCCCACCAACACGCCCGTGCCGACCGACACCCCCGCGCCCACCAATACCCCCGCGCCGACCGACACGCCCGAACCCACTCAGGAGCCCACGCCCTCGCCCACGCCCTTCGCGCCGAGCGCCGAGCTGACCGCGACCGTGCAGGCGCGCCTGATCGAGCTGGGCTGGCTGGACGCGTCCCAGAACACCGGCGTTTATGACAATGCCACGATGCTGGCCGTCGCCGATTTCCAGCGCTACATGAATTCGATCAATACCGACATCACGCTGCCCGAGGACGGACAGGCTGACGATCTGACCGTGCAGTGGCTGACCTGGAGCGGCGCGCCCACCCGCGCCCCCCTGAACACCACCCCCGCGCCCGAGGAAACCCCCACGCCTGAGCCGACCGTCGTCTACTCCGAGCAGATCGACGAAACCTCTGAGGAGGACGCGATCATCTGGCTGCAGACCCGCCTGATCGAGCTGCAATGGCTCAAGGGTACGCCCAACGGCGTTTACGATGAGAACACCCGCACCGCCGTCTCGCTGCTGCAGCAGTATCTGAATCAGAAATTTAATATGACGTTGGACGTCAGCGGCACGGCCAGCACAGTGACGCTCAGCTACCTCAACAATGAGTTCAGCGAGCCGGTCAACCCCACGCCGGACAACGCGCCGACGCTCGACTTTACCGCGGACAGCACCGTAAACCCTACTGACGCGCCCGTCGAGGCGCCGACAGAACAAATATCGACGCAGGAGCCGACCGACGCGCCCGTAACCGACGCGCCGACTGAGGAACAGACAGAAGAGCCGACTGAAGTCCCGACCGAGGAACCGACGGAGGCGCCGACTGAGGCGCCCACGGAAGTGCCTACGGAAGTGCCGACGGAGGTTCCCACAGAGGAGCCGACCGAGGAACCGACGACCGAGCCGACGAAGGAACCGGCCGTATACGACGGCTCCGACGAGGAGACGGTGGTTTCGCTCAAGACGCGTCTGATCGAGCTGGGCTGGATGGATGCTTCCGTTGAAGCGACCGGTGAATACGATCAGGCGCTGAAGGACGCGATTGAGATGCTGCAAACCTGGCTTCAGACCAACTGGGACGAAGCGCTCTGGGGCGACGTCTCGAAGATGCCCTCGGTGAACGGCGAATATGTCGATTGGAAGACCATGAACGTCATCTATTCCGAAAATCCGCCCGTGAAGCCCGACGACTATGTGCCGATGAGCTGATCGGAACCCGTTTTTATGGCGAGCCTCGCATGGTTTTCTGCGAGGCTCGTCTTACATCCGGCAATTCATTGAAAGAGCGCGGCCTCTGCGCCGCGGAAAGGACGATGGCCTATGGCGCAGATTGTCGTCGGGATGTCCGGCGGCGTCGATTCATCGGTGACGGCGCTTCTGCTCAAGCGGCAGGGCTACGACGTGATCGGCGTTTTCATGAACAACTGGGAGGAGAAGGATGGAAGCGGCGTGTGTACGTCCGAGCAGGATTACGCCGACGTGCGCCGCGTGTGCGACCGCATTGACATTCCGTATTATTCCGTCAATTTCGCGAAGGAATATCAGGAGCGCGTGTTCAGCTATTTTCTGGAGGAGTACAGGCGCGGCCGTACGCCTAACCCGGACGTGCTGTGCAACCGGGAGATCAAGTGGAACGTCTTTCTGAAATTCGCGCTGTCGCTGGGCGCGGACAAGCTGGCGACCGGCCACTTCGCCCGGCTGGGCCATGAGGGCGGCGAATATCAGCTGCTGCGCGCGGCGGACGAAAACAAGGATCAGACCTACTTCCTCTATATGATCGGCCAGGCGGCGCTTTCGCACGCCCTGTTCCCCGTGGGCGGCCTGACCAAGGCGGAGATTCGCGAAATCGCGCGGGAGAACGATCTGCCCGTGTCCGAGAAGAAGGATTCGACCGGCGTGTGCTTCATTGGCGAGCGCAATTTCAAGCAGTTCCTCGGCCAGTATCTGCCCGCGCAGCCCGGCGAAATGCGCACCGTGGACGGCAAAATCGTGGGCCGGCACGACGGACTGATGTACTACACGCTCGGCCAGCGGCGCGGCCTGGGCATCGGCGGCGGCGGCGACGGGCGGCGCTGGTTCGTCGTGGGCAAGGATCTCCCCAACAATGTGCTGCTCGTCGAGCAGGGCGACGATTCGCCGCTGCTCTACAGCGAGAAAACTGTTATCGAGCAGCTGACCTGGATCTCCGGCCATGCGCCGCTCGAGCCGGGCGAGACGCTGGTCTGCAAGGCGCGTTTTCGCCATCGCCAGCCGCTGCAAGATGTGTCCGTGCGCCTGATCGGGGACGATCTGATGCAGATCGACTTTGCCGAAAAGCAGCGCGCCATTACGCCCGGCCAGTCCGCCGTGCTCTATCTGGATCAGCGGTGTCTGGGCGGCGGCATCATACGATGACTGAGCACGGAAGGCAGCGTGCAGAGACATAGGACAGCGCCCGGAGCTGTGGAAACCGCGTGTGTTTCCCGGCTCCGGGCTTTTTTGACGCTTTATTGACGCTTTACGGCAAAACGGGAGATTCGGGCGCGATGCGTTTCAATCGGTTCTTCGCGGAATCATGGAGGGAGCGCATGCGCATAGGTGAATAACATATCAAAAAAAATGAACGATGTTTTTGGATTATAAATGCAGATCAGGAAATATAAATGTTGACAAAGCGACACGCAGGCATTATAATCAAGTTAAGCGTTGTAAAACATGATGTTGAACGGGCGATTATTGTGAACAATGCGCGGATCGTGCAACTGCGCCGGAAAGGGTGGGGACGTTGAACAAGCAACCGACGACGGAGTCGAAACATCAGGAGATACGAAAAAAGAAAGGCGGAGGCGCGACGACGGGTTCCGCATTTGACAATCTGGAACTCTTCCTGCTGCATCTGCCCACAACCATTTGGTTTGCCATATTCTGCTACGCCCCCATGTTCGGCGTCATCATCGCCTTTAAGAACTATAAGGCCAGGCCGGGCAAGAGCTTTCTGTGGAGCCTGATCAACAACAGCAGCTGGGTGGGGCTGGACAACTTCAAGTTCCTCTTC
>SFOF01000277.1 GCA_004552515.1 Clostridiales bacterium | reverse complement strand
AGTTGACATTTCCTTCCTTCAGCGCGGCCTGAAACTGCGCCTTGTCGAGCCGGCTCCCCACGCCGGCAATATACGGCGACGTATGAAAATCCAGATGCACCTGTCGTGCGGGCAGCTTTCTCATGTCAGTAATCCTCCCCCTGTTTGTTGGACGCGTTTATCATATCATATCGGGGCGCGGGGGACAAGAGGGGAATGCGCGCTTCCCTCTCTTTTCCACATTCCCGCGCTTGTGTTTTGCGGCGGGATGTGCTATGATAGGAATATATGATAACATGAAGGACGTGGCGCGCGTGGTGCTCTCGGTGGTCGTTCCCAGCTATAATGCCGAACGGTATCTGGACAAATGCCTGAACAGCCTCTGTATCCCCGCCGCGCGCGGACGGCTTGAGGTGATCGTCGTCAACGACGGCTCAACCGACAATACAAGCGAAACGGCTCATGCCTGGGCCGGGCGCGAGCCGGAGATTGTGCGCGTCATCGACAAGGAAAACGGCGGCCACGGCTCGGCGGTCAACGCCGGTATCGACGCGGCGCACGGGAAATACCTGCGCATCGTCGACGCGGACGACTGGCTGGATTCCGCTTCGCTGCCCGCGCTTCTCGACGCGCTGGAAGCGGCGACGGCCGATCTCGTGGTCGATCAGAAATTTGAAAACAACCTCGAAACCGGCGCCGAGACGCACTTTCCCCTGCCGCCGGAGCTTCCTTTTAATAAGACGCTGAATTTCGCCGATTATCGCGGCGACGGCATGACCGAATACTATATGCTGCACACGCTCTCGGTGCGCCTGCCGCTTTTGCGCGCGCTGAACGTCCGTCTGCTCGAGCACACGTTTTACGTCGATTTCGAGTACATTCTCAAGGTCACCAGCCGCGCGGAAACGATCGAATTTCTGCCGCTTTACGTCTATCACTATCTGGTGGGCAACGCGGCGCAGTCGGTCGCGCCGGCCAACTACGTCCGGCGCGGCGATCAGCACAGGCGCGTCCTGAACGAATGTCTGCGCTTCCGCCGCGAGGACGATATTCCCGCAGACGCGCGCGATTATGTGACGCGGCGCTGCCTTCTGCTGATCAACACGCACCTGACCATCCATCTGATCTATGACCGCGACCGCCGACGCGGCGCTCGAAACGCGCGCGCGTTCATGGCGGCGCTCAGGACGAGCGACCCCGAACTGTACGGCGCGTCGCTGAAGCGCTATGCTATAAAGCGCCTCACCCACGCGCTGGGCGTAAACGACAAAACGATTGAATGGCTGCGCAATGTGCGCCGAAAGGAGCGCCCATGAAACGGGAAACGCGATGCGGATTCTATCTGATCGTCATGAAGCTGTGCCTCTTCACGCTGCTGACGCTGACGTTTTTGCTGCTCATGGCCGTCAACAACCCGCAGATCATCCGGCCGAGCCGAACCATGGCCATCACGCTCACCGGCTTCGTCGTGCTGCTGGCGCTCTTTACGCAGCTCTACCGCAGCTTCGACATACGGCACGAGCAGAGCCGGCACATCATCTATTCGACGCTCATCTCCTGCATCATCGCCGACGTGGGCACGTATTTCGAGCTGCTCATCATGAACTTCAACGAGGCGAACCGCTCGAGCCTCATGCCCGAATCGGGCGATCTGGGCTGTCTGGCCATCGCGCTTTTATTGCAGCTGGTCTGGATCATGCTCTTCACGCGCTCGGCGAAATTCCTCTATTACCGCATGACGCCGCCGCGCAAGTGCTGCATCGTCACCGGCGGTGCGGCCGACCGCGCCTATATGCTCTCCAAGCTGGCCGGTTATAAAAAGCGCTATCTGATCACAGCCGTGCTGAACGCCGCGCAGCCCAATCTGGAAAGCGCGATCGAAGGCTACGAGCACGTCTTTCTCTACGACCTGCCCTGCGAGGAGCGGATGCGCCTGATCGAGCACTGCTACAAGATCGGCAAGCCCGTGCATTACGGCATGGAGCTGGGCGACGTGATCGCGCTGGGCGCGGCGCACGACATTCTCAGCGACGCGCCGTTCATGGCCGTCGACAAGGCGGGGCTTACGCTCGAGCAGCGCATCGCCAAGCGCACGATGGACATTATCTTTTCCGTGTGCGCGCTGATCGTCGCCAGCCCGATCATGCTGGCCTGCGCCCTGGCCATCCGCATTGAGGACGGCGGCCCGATCATATTCCGCCAGCAGCGCGCCACGCGGGGCGGTGAAATCTTTGAAATCTACAAGTTCCGCACGATGCGCCCTGACGCGCAGCGCGACAAATCGGCCACAGACGGCGACCAGCGCATCACGAAGGTAGGCGCGTTTCTGCGCCGCTACCGGCTGGACGAACTGCCGCAGTTCGTGAACATCCTCAAGGGCGAAATGAGCGTGGTCGGGCCGCGGCCGGAGATGCTCTCCAACGTACGCGATTACACGCGCGCCCTGCCCGAGTTCTCCTATCGCCTGCGCGTGAAGGCCGGTCTGACGGGCTATGCGCAGATCGCGGGCAAATACAACACGCTGCCCAAGGACAAGATGCTGCTCGATCTGATGTACATTGAAAACTACAGCTTGTGGGAGGACATCAAGCTGGTTTTCAAAACGGCGACCGTCTTTTACCGCGGCGACAGCACCGAGGCCTTCCACGAGCCAAACGTGACAAACGACGGCGCAGCGAACACCGGCGCCGCGAAGAGCGACAGTTCGGTGAAAAACGACGCCTCGCGCGCCGGATAGCGATGTTATTTTAATGTAAATGTGGTTTCCCCTCTAGACAAACGCATCAAAAGGTGGTATAATCTCTAATCGTTGGTGATGCCAATGTAGCTCAGCTGGCAGAGCAGCGGTTTCGTAAACCGCAGGTCAAGGGTTCGAGTCCCTTCATTGGCTCCACGTATCGAGGTGTAGCGCAGTTTGGTAGCGCGTTTGGTTCGGGACCAAAAGGTCGCAGGTTCAAATCCTGTCACCTCGACCAAAAAACGGCCGGAAATCTTAGGGTTTCCGGCTTTTTCTTATGCAATTTGCACAAATACGTGTCTTTGGTACCTTTTCCTTGCAACTATTTTGCAACCTTTCCAAATGTACCAAAAGGCCGCAAG
>SFOF01000002.1 GCA_004552515.1 Clostridiales bacterium | reverse complement strand
GCAAAAATCTAATATTGAATTTGCGTGGCAAATCCACTAAGATTGTGACAAACACGGCGATCGGTGCGGTTGCCGGTATGACAGGCAAAGGAGAGAACAATCATGGCTCAGACGACGAACGGCGGCGCAGACTCCTCCCGCAGACTTGGCCTGAGAATCTGGAAGCATCGCGCCTACTATGTGCTGATGCTGCCGGCCATCATCTATGTGCTGATATTCTGCTATGCGCCCATGTACGGGCTTCAAATCGCGTTCAAGGATTACAAGGGCGCGCTGGGCATCGTGGGCAGCCCCTGGTGCGGCATGAAGCACTTCATGAGTTTCTTTAAGAGCTACAATTTCACGCTGCTGATGCGCAACACCATCGTTTTGTCGCTCTACTCGCTCATCGCGGGCTTCCCCATGCCGATCATCATCGCGCTGCTGCTCAATGAGACGAAGGGGCGCTTCAAGCGCGCCTCGCAGACCATACTCTACGCGCCGCATTTCCTCTCCACGGTGGTCGTCGTGGGCATGATCAACACCATGCTCTCGCCCTCCTTCGGCGTGGTCAACACGATCATCGAGGCGCTGGGCGGCGAGCGGATCTATTTTATGACCATGCCCGGCGCGTTCCGGCACCTCTACGTCTGGTTGGGCGTCTGGCAGGACATGGGCTGGGGCGCGATCATCTATCTGGCGGCGCTGGCCGCTGTGGATCCCGAGCTGCACGAGGCCGCGACCATCGACGGCGCGAGCCGCATACAGCGCATCCGCTACATCAACATCCCCACGATCGTGCCCACGATCATCATCCTGCTGATCATGCGCATGGGCAGTCTGGTGTCGGTGGGCTATGAGAAGGTCTATCTGCTGCAGAACGACCTGAACGTCGAGGTGTCCGAGGTCATCTCCACCTACGTCTACAAGCGCGGCCTGCTGCAAAACAACTACAGCTTCTCGACGGCCGTCGGCCTGTTCAACAACGTCGTCAACATCGCGCTGCTGCTGATTACCAACTTCATCACCCGCCGCGTCAGCGACACGAGCCTGTTTTAACGAAGGGAGGGGAAATCACCATGTCCAAAATCAAGGCTTCCCGGGGAGATCGGATCTTCAACGCCGTCGTCCATGTCATCATCGCGCTGATCGTGCTGACGGTGGTCTATCCGCTGGTCTATGTACTCTCCTGTTCCTTCAGCTCGCCCTCCATGGTCGGCTCGGGCAAGGTCTGGCTGCTGCCCAAAGGGCTGACGCTGATCGGCTATGAGCGCGTGTTCAAGGATTCCATGATCGTGCGCGGCTATGCCAACACGATCGGCTACACAATCGTCGGCACGCTGATCAATCTGATCGTCACGATGCCCTGCGGCTACGCGCTCTCCAAAAAGACGCTGCCCGGGCGCGGCGTCTTCATGGCCTTCTTCATGTTCATCATGTACTTCTCCGGCGGCATGATCCCGACGTTTTTGCTGGTCAACAGCCTGCGGCTGTACAACACGCGCGCCATACTGGTCATACTGGGCGCGTTCAGCACCTACAACTGCATCATCTGCCGCACGTTCTTCTTGAACATCCCCAAGGAGCTGGAGGAAGCGGCGGAAATCGACGGAAGCTCGGTCTACCGCACGTTTTTCCAGATCGTCATGCCGGTCTCCAAGGCACTGTTGGGCGTCATGGTGCTCTATTTCGCCGTCGGGCACTGGAACTCTTACTTCACGGCGCTCATCTATATCAACAACGAGGACTACAAGCCGCTCCAGCTGGTGCTGCGCAACATCCTCGTCGAGGAGCAGACCAGCGCGGCCATGATGACCGAAGTGGGCGACGATTACGCCAACGAACGCCGCCAGCTGGCGCAGCTATTGCGCTATTCAGTCATCGTCGTCTCGGCCGCGCCCATGCTGATGATCTATCCGTTCCTGCAGAAGTATTTCGATCAGGGCGTGATGATCGGCTCGGTGAAGGGCTGATCGCTTTCTCATGATTCTAGGCTCCGCAGGAGCTGAGAATAAATAACAAATGGAGGGACCTTACAATGCGCAAGACTGTAACCAAGGGATTGTCCGCCCTGCTGGCGCTCGCGCTGGCTCTGACCCTGCTCTGCACCGGCGCTCTGGCCGAAGGCAGCGCGACCTACCCGCTCTTCGACGAGCCTGTGACCATCACCAGCGTCGTCAAGGGCGTGGACATGACGCACGACCGCTCGCTCTGGACAGAGCTGGGCAAGCTGTGCGGCATCAACTTTGAATTCACTAACGTAGAATACGATCAGTTCCCCGTCTACCTCTCTGCGAGCGCATGGCCGGATTTCTTCAACACCGACATGGACTCCTCCTACATGAACGACTACGGCGTGCTGGGCGGCAAGTTCGTGGATTACGCCACGCTGCTCGAGTACATGCCCTATCTGCAGGAAGTGCTTGCGGAGTTCCCCAACGCCCGCAAGGCCGTGACCTACAGCGACGGCGGCATGTATCAGCTCCCGCTGATCGACGTGACCTGCACCAGCGGCAGCGGCGCCAACCGCATGCACTACCGCACCGACCTGCTGGCCGAGTATGGTCTGGAAGCGCCGACCACCACCGAGGAATTCTATCAGGCCTGCAAGACCGCCTTTGAAAAGACCGGCACCGCGCCGATGATCAGCATCTCCAAGGGCTTCTTCTATTCCGCGCTGGGCACCGAGGTCAACTGGGACTTCGCCGACGACGGCACGGGCAAGGTCGTCTGGAACAGCTGCGGCGAGCAGTATAAGCGCTATATCGAGTATATGCACCGCATGTACGCCGAGGGCCTGCTGCACAAGGAATACCTGACCCTCGACAGCACCGCCCGCAACGCGCTGTGTGCCGACGGCGTGCTCTTCATGGGCGGCGACGGCACACAGCTGACCGCGGCCGACTTCCCGTCCGGCCATTTCGACATCGATCAGCTCGCGCCCCTCACCTCCGAGTGGGACGACACCAAGACCTACATCTCCAACGGCTCCCAGATGGGCTACGTGGGCGGCTTCGCCATCAACAAGGACTGCCAGTACGCCAAGGAGCTGGCGCAGTGCTTCGACATCCTCTACGCCAAGGAAGAAGTCGCGCCCGGCACCGGCCTGTACTGCGCCGCCGGCCACTACGGCCCCGAAGGCCACCACTGGAAGTTCACCAATGAGGAAAAGACCGAGTTCACCTTCATCTATGACGACAACCCCGACAACGAGCCCGGCAACACCTACACCTACAAGCGCGACATCTTCAACTACGGCCCGTTCCTGTACACCTTCAAGAACGTCGTCAACAGCGAGGAGAGTAATACCCGCTCCCGCCAGATCGGCTACATCAACAACCTGAACCCCTACGTCATCCCGAGTTTCCCGTCGCTGACCTTCAACGACGACGAGCAGATGACCATCGACAGCTACTATGCCGACATCAAGACCTACGTCAGCCGCATGGAAGCCGAATTCATCACCGGCGTGACCGACATTGAGACCGGCTGGGACGCTTACTGCGAGAAGGTCAAGGCCATGGGCATCGACGAGGTGCTGGGCGCCTATCAGTCCGCCTACGACCGCTGGAATCAGCTGTAAGACAGTATAACATCAACCGCCGGAGCGTTCTTCGTGAGCGCTCCGGCGGTTGATGTTATACTGTGAAAAAACGCCCCGTACCCGCGGTCATCCATCAGCCGCCGGATGCGGGAGCGTTTCTCTTTACCGGCAGGCGGCGCCCTACAGCAGCGATCCGCCCGCGTTCAGCGCCGCGCGCACATCCCTTCCGTCCAGCGCCCAGACGGGCTGATCGTTCCTCAGGCACAGCGCCGCGGCCACGCCGGCAGCCTCGCCCATCTGATTGCAGTTGACCATTACGCGCAGCGCGCCGAAGGCAAATTCCTCGGCGTTGACCATGCGCCCCGCCATGATGAAGTTGGCGGATTGGCGCTGCACCAGCGCCCGGAAGGGCAGGGAGTAATAGTGTCGCTCCGCCGGCCCCAGTCCCATTTCCTCGCGCCAGTTGGACACAATGGGAACCGGCGATTTGCCCAGATAGGTTTCCACGCGGCCGTCCAGATACTTGAACGTCCAGCCCATGTTGTCCTGCTGATGATGCACGTCCAGCCGGTATGTGCCGTGCAGGATCGCGTCCTCAAAATCGCGGCCGCTCAGCAGATCCATCTCGGTCACGCGATAGTCCGTCTCGTAATGCCGCGTGTCCCGCACGCCGATGTGCGCGCACAGATTGACGATGCGGTGCGCGCGCTTTCCATAGGCGTTCGTCATCGCCTCGAACGCGAAGGCGCGGCGGCGTCCCTCAACCTCGGCGCGCGTCAGATCGGCGGCCTTCGAGCAATCCACGCCGAAAACGTGATTGTCCGCACGGAAATAGACGTTCTCGATATTCGGCAGCGGCCCGTTCCAGCCGGTGTCGTTGTCCAGGCCGAATTCCGCGCCGTGCTCGAGCACCATCCGCTCCAGATGCTCGTCGTCGGTGCCGCCGGTCATGTAAAAGCAGGCGCTGGGCGGCTGAATGTTTTCGTTTCGATAGCAGGGCAGGCCAATATCGCGGCACAGATCGCCGTCGCCCGTCGCGTCAATGAAAAAGCGCGCGCGGATCGCGCCCCGTCCGTCCTTGTTTTCCAAAATGACCGCGTCGATGCGCGCCCCATCCATTTGCAGCGCCGTATAGCGCGTGTGCAGGTAGAGCCGCAGCCCCTCCTCACGCGCCATCTGATCCAGCGTATAGGCCAGATAGAGCGGATCCAGCCGCGCGCCCGCGCCGTGAGAATGTCCGGCATACTCCAGACGGCCGGCCTTATACAGCCGTCTTTCCACCTCGTCCGTCAGGCCGCCGATCACCGGCACGGTAAACGTATCGTCCAGCAGCGTATGCCAGATATAGACCAGACCAGCCGTCGCCGTGCCGCCCAGCCGCCCCTGATTTTCCACCAGCGCGACCTTCAGCCCCATGCGGGCCGCGCGGATCGCCGCGAACACGCCCGTGCAGCTCCCGCCGACAACGCACACATCCGCCTCATCCCAGACGGGAATCTGCCTGGCCGGCTCCCAGATCATCGTCATATCGACGCCCCCTCGATTCATAAATCCGCGCCGCCCGCGCTTCATTCGGGGCCGGCGCCTGTCTCTACACATCTTATCATGCGCCGCCGCAAAAAGCAACGGCAAAGCGCAAGTCTCCGCCAAGGGGCTTTCGATTATTCTTTTTGTTGATTTTTGTTCGATTTTGTACTATATTGTATCATGAGGTGATGGAAATGATTATCAGACAGCGGCAGGAAGCCCTGCTGGCTCTTGTGCGGCGCGACGGGTTCTGTGACAGCGAATCGGCCGCCCGCGCGCTGAACGTATCCGTGCAGACCATAAAGCGCGACTTTTTACAGCTGGAGCAGCTGGGACAGCTCAGGCGCGTCCGGGGCGGCGCGACGCTCCCCGAAGTCCCCGCGCAGCCCGACGAAAGGCCCGAAAAACCCGCGCAGCCCGACGGGCCGGCGATCGACTGGTATAATCCCGCGATAGCGCCCTTCCGCCTGCTGGGCTTCCCCTTTTTTGAAAGGGACGGACTTTACCGCCGCTATCCCCTGCGGCTCCGCCTTCCGCTGCCCGCCGGCACGGAGGCCTACGCCAATTCCCCCAGCGGCGGCCAGATTCGCTTCCGCGCCAGAACCGCCGCCGTCGCGCTGCGCGTCCGGCTGCGCGCGCCCTACAGCCCGAGCTATAACGTCATGCCGCTCCTCTCCGGCGGCTTTGACATTTACGCCTCCGACGGCGACGGAAGGTATACGCTGATCGGCGTTTCCAAATACGATCCGAGGCTGGACAGCTATGAATCCGTACTCTGCTCGATCCCTCTGCCCGACAGGCCGCTGGATTTCATCATAAACTTTCCCATCAACGAGACTGTCGAGAGCGTGCTCGTGGGCGTTGACCGCGGCTGCGAGGTTCTCCCGCCCCTGCCGCTGCCCGAGGAAGACCGCGGAAAAATCCTCGTCTACGGCGGCTCGATCCTGCACGGCTTCTGCGCCTCGCGGCCCGGCATGACCATGACCAGCCAGCTCTCGCGCAGGCTGGGACGCGAAATCTACAATCTCGCCGTCAACGGCAACGGCAAGTGCGAGGACGAAACCGCCTATGCGCTCCGCGAATGCGAGGGCGTGCGCTGGCTGATCCTCTCGCCGGAGGGCAACTGCCCCACCGTGGACTGGCTGGACGAGCATATGCGCTCCTTCATCCGCATCGTTCGGGAAACGCGTCCCGAATGGAACATCGCCGTCATGAGCTTCATGCGCGAGGCTCGGGAGCGCTTCCAGACCGACTATCGCGCGCTGCGCCTGGCCAAACGGGACTGCCAGCGCAAAATCGTCGAGGATCTCCGCGCGGCCGGCGACCGGCGCATCGTGTTCTGGGACGGCGGCGACTTTACCGGCGCGGACGAGGACATTATGGACGGCGCGTTTTCTCAGGGCGAGGAGTGCACCGCCGATTTCCAGCACAAATCCGACATGGGCTTCTTCATCATGACGAAGGCGATCGAAAAAAGGCTGCGCGCCTTTGAGGCCGCCGAGGTTCAGCCATAAAGAGGCATATAGACGGCGCTTGTCCGCTTCTCGGAACGGGCAAACGCCGCCTTTTATCCGCCGCGGCAGCGCCATGCGCGCCCCCTCCCCGGACGCGGCCCCTCCGGCCCTTTGAATAATTCCCGTTGGCAACAGGACGTAACATTCGCATAATGTGGAACGAACAATCAGGCGTACGCCTGAGTTTTTTGCAGGGGCAGGGACGAGTCCGGCATTTTTTTGAAAAAACGGAGGATGAAGGCATTGTATGGATTGTTTATTGCCGATGACGACGAGGTGATCCGCGAAAGCCTGAAAACGCGCTTCGACTGGCCGGGCATGGGCTATGAGGTGCGCGGCCTGTTCGAGGACGGCAGCGACGTCATCGCCTGTATTCAGGCCCTGATCGAGCGCGGCGCGCCGCTCCCCAGCGTCCTGCTGACGGACGTTGTGATGTATGACAAGACCGGCCTGGACGCGGCCGAATACATCCTGCGCAACAGGCTGCCGATCGCGGTCGTCCTGCTCTCCGGCTATCAGGAGTTCGAATTCGCCGTGCGGGGAATCCAGTGCAGGATCTACAATTATCTGCTCAAGCCGGTCGATCCGAGCCAGCTGCGCGCGCTCTTTGAGCGGCTGGCCGCGGATCTGGACGGCGGCGTTCTCTTCCCGCCCGCGGAAATCCCCGCCGCCGAGCCGCTCTCCGACGAGGCGGAAAAGATTCGGCGCAGCCGCCGCTTCCTCAGCGACAATCCCTGGCCCGCGACGATGCTGGTCATGTATCCCATCCGCGACAGCATTGAGCGCGGCGTGGTCGCGGTCGAAATCAATCTGCGCGCCCTGGGCCGTCTGCTGGACATGGGGGCCTACAAGGCCTTCGACAAGCCGTTCATCATCTGCTATGAGCGGGAGAGCGGGCGGCTGGTGTACTCCTATGAATACTATTATCAGCACCACCCGGAGGAAGCGGAGCCGTTCCGCCAGATCGCCCTGGAGGGCGGCGCGGATACCGGCCTTTACGACGTAAATGGCGCGCGCATGGTCATATCGCGCCAGCCCTCCGCCGACGATTCGCTGATCTACTGCTGCGTCGCGCCGCTCAACGCCTATTCGCACATCATGCCCGGCACGCTGCCCTTCTGCCTCTCCATGCTGGCCATGTCGCTCCTGCTCGACGCGCTCATGGCGCTCATACTGGCCAACTGGATCTATCAGCCGATCTCCGGCATCGTGCGCGCCGTGCGGGCCTATCCCCACGCGATCCCGGACGACCATCAGAAAAGCGAGCTGGACGAGATCCGCGATCACATCATACAGATGCAGAACGAGAACGATCTCCAGCGCGAAAAGGTGGACGAATACATCGAACTGCTGCAAAACGCCCAGATGAACGCCCTGCAAAGCCAGATCAACCCGCACTTCCTCTACAACACGCTGGAATCCATCGCGGACAGAATGATCATGCTGGCCAACGGCGAAAACATCTGCTCCGATATGCTCCTGCTGCTGGCCCGGCTGGGCGGCATCGAGTATGCTCACACGCACGGCGCGATGACCACGCTGCGCGCCTATCAGCGCATGGCTCATGTCACCGGCGATATGAGCTGGAACGAAAAGCCGGAGCTTTTCCGCCGGCGCATCGCCGAAAAGCACTATGAGAGCGTCGCCGTAGACATTCCGGAGGGCTTCCCCATGTCCCCGCGCAACGAATCCTGCTCGACCGCCGACTGGATGCAGCTGAACCTGTGGGCGGGCCTGCTCCTTTCGGGCGAGGCGGCCGACAGCGCCTACGCCAAGGCCGAGCACATCTTCTGGAACGCGCTGGCCGGTTCCACCATTCCGGCCGGTTACGAGGGCGCGAGCTTCTCGAGCATGGATTTCCGCGTCGAGCTGCCCGCCGCCGATGAAAGCGGCTTCTATCCCCTCAACCACCTGCCCCTGCCCAACTGGATCTTTTATGAGGAAAGCCCCGATTCCCGAACGTCGTTTGAAAACGTCTCCGTCACCGCCCCGATCGTCTTTGACGACGGACAGCGCGCGGATGTGCGCTTCTGGCCGCTGTGCTACTTTGTCAGCACGCTGACCTTCTACGCCCTGCCGCTCTTGTTCCGCCTTTAAACCGCGCCGCAATAAACCCAAAAAGGAGCGTACCGCCATGACCGAAGCCTCTTCCTTCCTCGCCCGCCCGACCCGGGCGCAATACGACTGGGCCGACATGGAGCTGGGCCTGTTCATACACTGGTTTCCTCAGACGCACGACGACCCCATGGATCGGCGAACCGACAACATCACCGATCCCGCCGTGCAGCGGGAAATGATGAGCCACGCGCGCCTTGAGCGCTTCAGCGCCCGGCAGTGGGTGCAGTCCGCACTCGATCTGGGCGCAAAATACATCGTGTTCGTCGCCAAGCACGGCTGCGGCATCTGCCGCTGGCAGAGCCAATACGGCGAAATGAACTTCAAGAACGCGCCCTATAAGGACGGCCGCGGCGATCCGCTGGCCGAGCTGGCCGCGGAATGTCGCAGGGCAGGGATCCGGCTGGGCATTTACATCTGCGCAAGCTCCGCCACCTACGGCGCGGGGCAGGGCGGCCTGATCGATGATCCCGAACGGCAGGCAGCCTATACGAAGATCTACAAGGGCTGGCTCAGCGAGGTGCTGGGCAACTACGGCGACATTGCCGAGGTCTGGTTCGACGGCTCCATTGAGCTGAAGATCGAGGACGTGCTGCGCAAATACGCGCCCGACGCCATGGTTTTCAACAGCCGCTATGCCACCATCCGCTGGGTGGGGCAGGAGGAGGGCTACGCCTCGGATCCCGTCTGGAACGCCGTGGGGCGCTACGACGCGCTCTCCGGCGTCTCGACGCAGATCAGCGGCCGCCCGGACGGCGAGGTCTGGCTGCCCATCGAGGTGGACGCGCGCCTGCGCAAAAACTGGGACTATACCAGCCGGGACGGCGTGCAGCCCGACGACGAGGCCAATCCGCTCAAGTCGCTGGACGACCTGATGGCGATGTACTATCGCTCGGTGGGCCATGGAACCAACCTGCTGATCAACCACGCGCCGCATCCCTTCGGCGATATTCCCGAGGCCGATATGAAGCGCATGAAGGAATTTGGCGACGAGATCCGCCGCCGCTTCTCCCATCCTCTCGCGGAAATCCGCGATCAGCGCGGCGCGTGCGTCGAAATGGAGCTGGGCGGCCTCAAAAAGGTCGATCACGTCGTCCTCATGGAGGAAATCGCCGGCGGACAGCGCATCCGCGCCTACAAGGTCAGCGGCTTTGACGGGAAAGAATGGCATCTGCTCTCCGGCGGAAGCGCCATCGGCCACAAGAAGATCGATTTCTTTGCCGAAAAGACTGTCTCCCGCATCCGCGTCGAAATTCTGCGCAGCGAGGGCGAGCCGCTGCTGCGCCGCCTTTCGGCCTTTTACGTCGGCGAAATCCCCCGCTTCTCCACGCTCAACTTCGACGAGGCCCGCCTGGGCGAATACGGCACGGAGCATTACATGAACATCGTCAACTATCTCGACCGGCTGGACGAATTCGGAACGATGGAGATGCGCAATCAGGCGCACTTTCGCTATGAGCTGGAGCCTTATCTCACCGGCGCAGGGCAGTACCGGCTGACGTTCCGGCCCATCGCCAGCTCGACCGGCGACACGGGCGACCCGCTCGAGCTGGAGGAGGCCTGGCTGGAGATCGGCGGTCAGCGCGTCGATGCGTACGTCACGCGCTGCGACGACGCGCCGAACGAATTTATCGTCTACAACAACGGCGAAACCGACGTGGTTTTCCACGCGCTGTCCAGGGTTTACACCTCCTGGCGCATCCCCTGCCACAGCAGCGAGGTGCTCTTCAGGCGGCTGATCTGACCTTCGCCAATGCAACTAAAAAACGGGATGAATCGAGCGCCTGAGCGCGCCGGTTCGTCCCGTTTCTATTTATATATGAACTTATGAAGCGGCGTCGGACGCTTCGGGGGGAATCGCAGAAGCGCCGGATTGCGCGGCCTCGCCGCGGCGGTCGATATGCAGCACCATGACGCTCATGTCATCGGCGGGAACGCCGCCCTGCCGGTCGAGCGCGGCCTGACGCAGCGATTGCGCCAGGCTCTGTGGCGGCTGTCCCCTGAGGGCAAGCGCCTGCTCGGCCAGCCACGCCGCCTGACCCTCGCGCAGATCGTCGGCCACGCCGTCGGAGCAGAGGATCAGCGTATCGCCCGGACGCATGACGAAGTGCTGCTCGCCGGGCGTAATCTTTTCGAGAATACCGATGGGCAGATGGCCGCCGGGCAGAGCGCGCGTCCGGCCGCCGCTGAGCAGCAGCGACGAGCACGCGCCCAGCTTGCTCAGGGAGGCCTCGCCGCTCTGCAAATCGATGAGACACAGATCGACCGTGGCGAACAGCTCGCCGCTTTGCAGCTGAAGCAGCGCGTTGATGGCCTCGAGCGAGCGAACGCTGTCCAGCCCGGCCTCGAGGAACGTGCGGATCAGCCGAATGGTGCGGCGGCTTTCGGCGGCGGCACGCTCTCCGCTGCCCATGCCGTCCGAGAGCACGGCCAGCAGCCGTCCGTCCGGGAGCAGGCCGATGTGCGCCGTATCGCCGCAGGGCTGATTCGGCTGGAGCGGCGATACGCTCAGTCCGGCGCGGATGTGCAGCCGGGGCGCGGCCAGAAAGCGCAGAGAGGGCTGATCATAGGGCCTGAGCGGAACCATGCGGCAGCCCAGCGCCCGCGAGAGCGCCTGCGCCGCCGTCTGCGCCCGTTCCTTCGTCCAGCCGTCCTTCTCCAGCGTCGCGAGCACGTCGGGCCGCGCGTCGCCGGTGGCCGTCACGCGCCGCGCGGGACAGCGCGCCTGCTCGAGCGCGGCGGCGCAGCGTTCGCTCAGGACGGGATCAACATCGTCCGTGCGCGAAACGGCGCGGCTCAACTCGTCCAGAAAGGCCGCAGCTTGGCGCAGCTGTCCGGAGACGACGGCCTTCATGCTGCCGCGCTCCCGCGTCGTCCGGCAGCGCTCGGCCAGCTCAAGGAGCGTTGCGCCCAAGCGGCGGTCAATCTGCGCCGAACGGCGACAGTGGCGAATCAGCTCGGGCGGTCTTTCAAAAAGCGGCTGGCAGCGGCCGCTCAGCGCCTCGCTGATCAGGCGGCACATCAGCCGGCCCGCCTCGGGACAGTCGCCGGCCCAGCAGCGGGGATAGTCGGCGCAGCCCTCGCACAGGCTCTGGCGCAAACGGGCGATCATCTCGCCCTCGTCCGGCAGCGGACTTTCGGCGCGATAGCCGTCGGAGAGCGTCTCGAACACGCGGGCAAGGCGATTGAGCCGCCTCGAACAGGCGCGGCGCGCGGGCAGGGAATCGGGCGCAGCTGTCTCCGGCCTGATAAGGCGCGCGGCGGCGGCGAGCCCCCCGGCGGGAATAACGCAATAGAGCGCGCAGCCCAGCAGAAGCGGCGCAAGCTCGATGCGGCCGGGCGTAAAGCCCACGCCCTGCGTGAGCGCCAGCGCGTTGCCCAGCATGAGCGCCAGCGCAGCGGCAGGACGCGGCAGATTCATCACGCACCCGGCCAGCAGACCGCCCAGCGCCAGCGCCTGTCCGGCGGGAGCCAGTCCCGTGCCCAGCGCCAGCGCCGCCGCACAGGCCACGCCGCCCGCCGTGCCGGCGCCCGCGCCCTGAGACGCGCAGACGAGCGTCAACAGCGCCGCAGCGCACTGCGCGAGGAACAGGCCGCAGAACGGCGAGCTGCCCAGCGCGATCAGCAGCATCAGCGCCATGAGCGCGGCGGAGAGCCGCTCCTCGCTCAGATAGCGCCTTCGAGAGAACGGACGCAGCGCGAGCGCCGGCTGAACGGCGGGAGCCAGCAGCGCGGCGATAACGGCGGAAAGCAGCGCCATAACGCCGTTAAACGTCAGCCCGCCGGAAACGGCCAGACCGGGCACGAGCACGCCCAGACCGGCCTGCGCGGCGACGAACACCTCGCGCAGACCATTTTTTTGAACGATCGCCCTTCGGCGGGCGCGGCGGCCTTTTCCCGATTCGCTCTCCGGCGCGATTTTGAGGAAGCGGCGCTCAAGCGCGCGCAGTCCCCAGACCAGCAGACAGCCGAACGGCACGGTGAGCGCGGGCAGACTCCAGCCGGCGGCCAGCGCGTGCACCAGGCACCCGGCCAGCATGGGCAGGGGCGGCCAGCCGCAGTCCAGCGCGGCGGCGAAGCAGGCGACGGCGAAGGGCGACAGCGCGCTCATCAGCCGCGACGAGGACAGCACAGCCAGAAGCGCGCCCTGCGCGATCCAGATCATCTGAAACCGCCCGACAGCCGTGGGAAATCGCCCGAGACGGCTTCTGAGCGCCCCCAGCGGATGAATCGAAGCGGCGCGGCGCTTCAGGCGGACGGCTTTATCGCGCGCGGCCGCTCGGCACAGCCTGAAGGCGTGGCTGAGAAGCGCGCCAAGGCGCGGCAACGGCGCTTTGGGGGCGGCGGGCCTCGTCGAAATACCGCCGAGTGAACGCCGCTTCCCCCGGGCGCCGCGTTTCGATGCGGCTATGTGAGAAGCAGCCTGTCCGCGCGGCGCTTTTGAGCGATCGGCGGCGTGTTTCGGCCGCGACGGGGGAAAGAGCGCGGTTTGCCTTGCGCGGAGGCCGTGAGAAGCGCGCGCGATCCGGCTGAAAAGCGGCTCGAGTCCCCGACCCTCTCCCTTTGAAATGTGCTCCTGTCCGAAACGAATCATGCCATCGCCCCGCCCTGTCTTATTTCGTCAATCCATTATAGGCGTGCAAGCGGGGGACAGGCTGTCGGAAATGGGCGCGAGTCTTGTCGAAACGGCGCGCGGCGAATTTAGGCGCACGCATTTCGAGGGCGGTCATATGATGCAGTGTGGATGAACGATCCACGGACCGACAAGGAGGAATGGATATGTCGTTTTATAGCTACAAGAACGCCAACGCGTCCATGAGCCCCGGCTGCATCACCGGAAACCCCTGCGACGGCCTGACCGAACGCGTGTGCATCCAGGTTAAGAACGTCTATGACAGCTGCCTTCAGCAGGAGCAGCTGACCGACAAGACCGTGACCGTCTCGGGCATCGTGCCGGTGCTGCCGGACAACAACTGCCGCGACACGGGCACGCGCCCCTGCAAGTGCGAATGCGACGGCTGCACCTGCAACTGCACCTGCCGGGACTGCGGCGGAACCATTACTTACAATGAAGCGGTCGAAAACGCCGAGAACAGCCCGTGCCGGCCCCAGCCGTGCGGCGCGTGGACGTTTGAAAGCTGCCGCTCCTCGACGACCTGCGGCACGATCAGCAATCTGACCATCGATCGCCTGTGCGACCGCCCGCAGTTTGCGCGCGTCAAGTGCAAGGTCAGCCTGCCCATCGACGTACTGTTTACCGACCAGAACTGCCAGGAATGGATGGGCCGCGCCGAGCTGCCGGTCGATAAGGATGTCCTGCTGGCCATCCCCGACGAGTCCATCGTGCCCTTCACGCTGGAGAGCATGGTCAGCGGCATCTGCGTCACCGGCACCTACATCGGCAACTTCCAGTTCAAGATCACCATCTGCGTAACCGTGATCCTGAAGGTGCTGGCCGAGGTGGAGATGATGGTGCCCTCCTACGGCTTCTGCTCTGTGCCGCCCTGCGAGGAGTTCGCGGAAAACGTATGTGATGAATTCTTCTCCCTCCCGCTCTTCCCGAAGTCGGCGTGCGAGGAATCGACGACCGCGAGCGCGAACACCGGCTGTTCGTGCAACCGCTCCTGCGTGAACGGCCTGGGCCGCGCGTGCGGCAGCTGCTCGAGCTGCACCAGCACCTGCTCCTCCTGCGGCACCACCTGCGCGGGAACGGCGACGCAGTGCCCCCGCTGCGGCTGCGCAATGACCCGTACCACCTGACGCCCGCCCCGCACTGTCCGATCCGATAGGATCCGGCAGGGGCGTTCATATAAAGGGTCTGCCGTTTCCGGCAGACCCGGTTTTAATATATCTCGAAAACGCCAGGCCGCACGCTTCGTCCCCCACCCGATTTGTCCATGCCCTTTCCGCGCCCTGCCCCTCGCCAAGCGCTTCTCATCCCCTGCGGCCGAACCGGCAGATTTATAACGCCCGTTCAGCGTGCAAAAAGGCCTGTCCAAAACACCCCGAGGGCGCTTCGACAGGCCAAAAAGTATGCGGAAAGGCCGCGCCGTCAGCCACGCTTTTCGCGCTTCAGGCGACGCTTTATCAAAAGGCGTCCGATGAGCAGCAGCCCAATCACCGCCGCCGAGAGCAGCGCGTTGACGATGATCACCGAATACCACGGCGCGGATGCCATGGCGTACAGATCGGGACGCGCAATGTAGTCGAAAACGACGTACAGACTTGTGCCGGCAAAAACTCCGACGGCGCACCACAGCGCGACGGACAGTATGTCGTAAAGGCGCTTCAGCATGGCTCTCACTCCCGGTGCTGCTCGAGCAGCAGCTTTTGCAGCTTGCGCTTGACGCGCTGAAGGGCGTTGTCGATCGATTTGACGTGCCGCCCCAGCTCCGCCGAGATGTCCTGATAGGATTTGCCGTCCAGATAGCGCAGCAGCACCTGCTTCTCCAGCGGCGAGAGCGTGTCGCCGATGCGGCCCTCGATGAGCGATATGTCCTCGCGGGAGATCAGCAGCTCCTCGGGATTGGCCGCCAGTTCCTCGCTGATGACGTCGATCAGCGTGCGCTCGTTCTCATCGTCGTAGATCGGCTTGTTGAGGGAAACGTAGGAGTTGAGCGGAATGTGTTTCTGGCGCGTGGCGGTCTTGATGGCCGTGATGATCTGGCGCGTGACGCACAGCTCCGCAAATGCCCGGAAGGAGGACAGCTTCTCGCTGCGGTAATCGCGGATCGCCTTGTACAGGCCGATCATGCCCTCCTGAACGATGTCCTCGTGGTCCGCGCCGATCAGGAAATAGCTGCGCGCCCGCGAACGGACAAAGTTCTTGTATTTGTTGAGCAGATATTCCAGCGCCTCGCCGTCCGAGGCCTGCGCCAGCGCGGCAATCTCCTCGTCCGTCATGTCCTTGAACCGTGCGTTTTCGTCCATTTACGTTTCTCCCCGCCGAAGTTTTTCAATCTGGCTGCGCACCGCCTCAGGCAAGTGCTCCAGCACCGTGCTGCGCCCCGACCTGACGGCGGGACGGATGTATTGTCCCCCGTCCTGCCGCGCCTGACGCATTTCATAGATCAGCTCCCGCGAGCTGATGCGGATCGCGCCGCGCCCGAATACCACCGTCTGCTCCGTGTTGTCCGACGTAGCCACGCGGATTTCCAGCCGGCCAAGCTCCACGGCACGCGCATACTCGTCGCACCGGCGCTCGATGTAGTGGTCGGCTGTCTCGCCCTTTTGCGTGAACACGACGGTCAGCGGCCCGCGCTCTTCAATCGAGCGCTGCATCCGGTCGGACTGCCAGGCGTCGAAAACCAGTATGACCCTCTGCCCCGAATAGCCCGCGTAGTCGTGCAGGCGGTGGATCAGCGCGTCGCGCGCGTCGGCGAGCGGCTTTCCCTTCGAAAGCTCCGGCCAGGCGCCCAGCACGTTGTAGCCGTCCAACAGCAGCAGCCTTGACCTGGCCATGGCTCAGCCCCTTCGCGCGTTCATGACGGCGTACATCATGACGCCCGCCGCGACGGACGCGTTGAGCGAATCGAGATGCCCCGCCATGGGCAGCGACAGCAGCCGGTCACACTTTTTGAGCGTCAGATCGGCAATACCGGTATCCTCTGAGCCGATCACCAGCGCGATGGGGCCGGTCAGATCGGCGCGCAGAGCATTCTCGCCGCTGAGTGTCGTGCCGACGATCCACACGCCGCGCTCCTTCAGCTCCTCCATCGTGCGGTTCAGGTTGACCACGCGCACCACGTTCATGTATTCGCAGCCGCCCGCCGCCGCCTTGACCGCCGCGGGAGTCAGGCCCGCGCTGCGGCGCTCCGGCACGATCACGCCGTGCGCGCCGACACACTCGGCGGTTCGGATGATCGCGCCCAGGTTGTGCGGATCGGTTACGCCGTCCAGTATGACGATGAACGGATCCTCGTGCCGCTCGGCCGCGCGGTCAAATACGTCCTCCAGCTGCGCATAGCGCGCCGCCGCCGTATAGGCGATCAGCCCCTGATGGTTGGGATAGATCGCGTCCAGCCGCGAGCGATCCACCTCCTGCACGACGATGCGCGCCTCGTGCGCCTTGGCCACAATTTCGCGCGCGGAGCCGGACAAATCGCCCCTGGCGACCAGCAGCTTCTCGATTTCACGCCCCGCCTTGATGGCCTCGCGGATGGGATTGCGCCCCACCAGCAGATTTTCGGGCATCTCGGGCGCGGACGCTATGGGCGCTGGGCGGAACGCGGGCGCTTCCGGCGCGGCATACGGACGGCGCTCAGGCTGCGGCGGACGATCCACCGGCGCGGCATACGGACGGCGTTCAGGCTGCGGCGGACGGTGATCCGCGGGCGCGGGGCGGCGGTTGTCGTATTTGCGCTCGAAGGCGGGCTTTTCAGGGCGGCGGCCTTCAAAACCGCGGTCGAAATCACGCTTTTCAGGGCGACGGCCTTCAAAATCGCGGTGGAAATCGCGCTTTCCAGGGCGATCGCCTTCGTAATTGCGGTTATAAGACCTGTTTTCAGGGCGGCGTCCCTCATAATTGCGGTTAAAATCGCGATTTTTAGGGAAATCGTCTCCACGTCGGCCGCTGGGGCCGTCGTCGCGCACGGCGGGCGGCACATCGCGGCGAGGCGCGCCGGTACGGGGGCCGCGATAGGCGGACGCGCCCGTGCGGTCGTTGCGGAAGGAGTCTCTGTTTTTATCGTAGGGCATGGATATTCCTCCAATATGGTCGCGTGTATCTCGAAAATTGCCTGAACAGTCGTCAGGCTGCCGTTTCAGCGTTTTTTGCCGCGCTCAGGTCTGAGTGGCCCGTTCTGACGGAAGGTCTGTCCCTCAGAGGGCAACGCGTAAACGCCCCGGCGGCAAAGCCCTCTTCGGAAACGGGAACAATGCGCCGAGCTTCGCCGCACAGCCAAGGCCGTGCGCTTCTTCAGGCACAATGCGACAGAACGGCGCTTTGCCACGGCATGAGCGCGTCAAACTGCGGGCTTTAAGCGCCGCGGAGCAAAGGGGCGCTGTGCGTCAGCGCTTCGCGTTTTTGATCTCTTCAAAGCGGGCGCGCACCTCGTCGCTATGGCCACAGCACTTCCTGCCCTCCGGGCACGCGCCGCGCAGGCAGCCGGGGCCGGCCTTGCCAAACAGCGCCGGAGCGGCCTCATAGGCCAGCGCAAGCATCTGCCAGGCAACAGAGCGAATCTCCCACTGCGCGCGGTTGCAGCAGCGCAGGCTCAAAAAGTGCAGCAGCTCGCGGGCGTTCATGGTCACGAGCATCCGTGTGGCGGCGGCGTTGGGCAGCACGAAGCGCGCGTCCTCGTTGCTGGCCTCGCCGGTGCCCAGCCGCTTGCGCCATGTCTGATACCAGGCGTTCATCTGCGCCATCTGCGCATGATACTCGGCTTCGGCTTCCTCGCCCAGCGCGGCGATGCGCGGCGGCACGATGTAATCAAAGCCGTTTTCATCGTCGCCCAGCGCCACATAGCGCTGAGACTGCACGGAAAAGCTGGCGATGCGGTGGCGCGTGATCTGCGCCAGCAGGCTGCGGGACACGCCCTCTATGCCGAAGGTGAACGAGGCGTGCTCGAATGTGGAATAGTGACCCATCTCGGACAGGCGGCTTAGGTATTTCGTCTGATCCCTTTCGGCCACGCCCTCGCCGAGATCGTCCAGATCGGCTGCGGAATAGCACAGCTTTCCGGCCATGGCGATCAGTTCCTCGGGCGCGGGGGTATAGCGGATCAATTTGACGTTGGGTGTAACTTCTGGCAAGACGATATCCTCCCGGGTGTGGAATCGACGCGCCTATTCGATGGGCGCAGCGGCGCTGTCCTCGGGCAGGGCGGCGCGCATCAGTTCGTCCATGCGCGCCGTCTGGCCGGTGAGATACAGATAGCCGATGAGCGCCTCCAGCGCGGTGGCGCGGTGGTAGTCGTGCGGATCGGCGTTTTTGGTGGGCGACTGTTTGGCGTTGCGCGCGCGGCGCACGACGCCCGCCTCATCCTCGGTGAGCAGCGGCTCGATGCGCCCCAGCGCGTCGCTCTGGGCATGGGCGCAGACGCGCGCGACGGCGGCGCGGTGCAGCGTTTTCATCGTGCCGCCCTGCCGGACAAGGCGCGTGCGCACCATGAGATCCCACAGCGTATCGCCCACATAGGCCAGCTCCAGCGAACCGGGCAGCTGGCCCTGCGGAAATGAGCTTCTCTCGATCATATGAGTCGATCAGTGAGCCAGCTTGAGCAGGCGCTCGTAGGCCTCGTCCCAGGCAGCCGGATCGCCCTCGGGCAGATACTCGACGTTCTCGAACGAAGCGGCGACGACCTGGCGCAGCTCGGGGATGGACTTGATCTCGCCCAGCGCCATGGCCTGCACCAGCAGATTGCCGATGACGGTGCCCTCGCCGGGGCCGGCGATCACGGGGCGGCGAATCGCGCCCGCGGTCATGCGGTTGAGCATGACGTTCTTGCTGCCGCCGCCGACGATGTGCAGCACGTCGATGCGCTTATGCAGCAGATCCTGTTCCAGCCGCTCGATCGCCCAGCGATACTTGAGCGCAAGCGACTCGTAAATCACGCGGGAGATCTCGCCGCGGCCCTCGGGCACGGGCTGATTCGTCTCGCGGCAGTAATCCTGAATACGGGCGGGCATATTGCCGGGGGCGAGGAAGCGCGGATCGTCCACGTCGATGACCGCCTTGAACGCGGGCGCCTTTTCGGCCAGCTTGACCAGCCCGGCGAAATCGACCGCGTCGGCGCGGCGATCCCACTCGCGCTTGCACTCCTGGATGATCCACAGACCCATGATGTTCTTGAGCAGACGAGTGGTGCCGTTAATGCCGCCCTCGTTGGTGTAGTTGGCCTTCATGACCTCGACGCTGGAGAGCGGCTCGGTGATCTCCGCGCCCAGGAGCGACCAGGTGCCGGAGCTGATGTAGGCAAAGGAGGAGCCTTCGCGCGCGGGCACGGCGGCCACGGCGGACGCGGTGTCGTGCGAGCCGACGGCGATCACGGGCACCTGCTCCATGCCCACCTCGTCGGCGATCTGCTTGAGCAGCAGGCCGCGCACGGTGCCGGCGGGCTGGATCTTCGTGAGCATTTTCGTGGGCAGGCCGAACTTTTCAATCAGGCCGTACGCCCAGTCGCGGGTGTGCGGGTTGATGAGCTGGCTGGTGGAGGCGATGGTGTATTCGGTCGCCTTCTCGCCGGTCAGGAAATAGGCCAGCAGATCGGGCATGAAGAGCATGGTGTCGGCCACGTCCAGCGTGGGATCGCCCATCTTCTTCATGGCGAGCAGCTGATAAAGCGTGTTGAACTGCATGAAGGCCAGGCCGGTTTCCTCAAAGATTTCCTCCTTGGGCACGATCTTGAAGGCCTCTTCCATCATGTTGTCAGTGCGCGCGTCGCGGTAGTTGACCGGGATGCCCAGGAGAGCGCCGTTTTTGTCCAGCAGGCCAAAATCGACGCCCCAGGTGTCGATGCCGATGCCGTCCAGCTTGATGCCGGCCCTGACCGCCTTGAGCAGCGCGGCCTTCATTTCAAAGAACAGGCGCTGCACGTCCCACACAAAGCGGCCGTTCAGCATCACCGGATCGTTTGAGAAGCGGTGCAGCTCCTCCAGCTGGAGCGTTTTGCCGTCATAGGTGCCCAGCATGGCGCGGCCGCTCGACGCGCCGAAATCGAAACCCATCAGACGAAGCGTTTTCATATGCGTGAATCCTCCTCAAAATTAAGTGGACATACTTCTCCATCATGAGTAAGCCTATTATAGCACGAAGCGCCCGCCTCGTACAAGAGAAAAAGCGGCGCGAACAGATCATTTCCCATTAAATGATGTGTTCGCGCCGCGCCTCATCCGTAAATGAACGCCTCCAGCCGGGTCTGCGCCGCCGAAAGATTGGGCACCAGCACGGCCATGCCGGAGACGGTTCTGCTCTGATATTCACCCTCATAGGGCAGAGTCAGCTGCTCGATGGGCGCGTCCTTCATGCCGTACATGACCGGAATCAGCGAGACAATATCGTTGAGCGAGAGATTGGTTTCAACGCGATCGACCGCATAGGCGGCCAGCCGGGTCAGCTCGATCAGGGACATTCCCTTGATCTTGTCAAAGATCTTGCTCAGCACCTCGCGCTGGCGCTCGCTGCGCTTGAAGTCGGAATCGATCTTGCGATAGCGCGCGTAGGCCATGACCTGCTTGCCGTTCATCGCCTGCTCGCCCAGCGACGTGACCAGCCCATCGTTGTTCGGCTCGTGGAACTGATAGTTGTAGGCGTCGATCACGCCGTTGATGGCCTTTCTCTGCTTTTCGGATCCGACGTTCAGCGTCAGCCCGCCGATCTGATCGATCAGATCGACCAGCAGCGTCAGATCGACCTCGACATATTCCGTCACGTCCAGCCCGAAATTTTCGCGGATGGTCTGGCGCAGCAGATCGAACTCGCCGTATACCCAGGCGACGTTGATGCGGTTGTTGCCGTGATCGGGAATGGATACGTAGAGATCGCGCAAAAGCGACGTCAGCTTGATGACGTTGTTGTTGCCGTCTATTGTCAGTATGATGATTGTGTCCGAGCGCGATTTCGTCTCGCCCGGACGCGCGTCCACGCCCACAAGCAGTATGTTGCGCACGCCCTCCACCGAGTCCATCAGCTCGCCCGTGCCGATCAGGTAGGGGCGTGGCCGTCGGCGTGGGCGTGGCCGTCGGCGCGGGCGTGGCGGTCGGCGCGGGTGTGGCGGTCGGCGCGGGTGTGGCCGTCGGCTCCGGGGACGGCGTGGGGATGACGTAGACGCTTTCGCCGCGCGTCGCCATGGGGTTGGCCGGAACACTCTGCGCCGATGCAAGCATGGGAACGAGCAGCGCGATCAGAAGCCAGGATAAAAAGCGTTTCAAGGGGATGTTCACCTCGTTATGCGGTTCGTTGTCAGGTTCGACGCTCGCACCTTTGTGATTGTTGCGTATTTTTATAATATGTCATATATTTCATGGAAGCGATTTACGCGGCTCCATCCGGCCGTTTTGAAGGGCGACGGACGCGGTGCGCGTTTCAAAGGGGAAGCGGGTGCCGGTTCAGTGGAAGCAAATCAGAAGGCGACTCCCACGTGAAGGACGAAGCACGCTCTGACACACGCTCCCTCAAAGGGAAAAACCACGCGGCCGCTGGGCAAGAGCGCGGCGTTTGAAGCCCTCTGAGGTTCAGCGGCCTAATCTCTCTGGGAAATCCTTGAATTTTGAGGGCTTCGAGGCCAGCTTCAGGACTTAACGGCGCTCAATCAGGCCCCCGAACGCAGAAACAGTGCAAGAGAAGCCTCCAGGAATTTTCCGAACGCATCCCAAAGCCATCTCCGCGCCGCGCGGCTCAAGTCCAGCTCTGCAAGCCGGAAAACAATCCCGCGGCGGCGGCTGAATCCGGCGCTTCGTGCGCGCAAACCACCCGCGCCCCAAACGCGTCCGAAAAGCAGGGCCGCAAGTTCAAGCGTTTTTTCACAAGGGCGCGGCGCTCTTCGCTTCATCCGCCGCGATTTTCAGGAGCGTCTGAACGCCGCACACTCAGCGGGATTCTCCCTCGAGCGTGACGAATCGCGCGCCAATGCCGCGATGATTGCAATCGCCGCGCAAGTCCTTACCGGCAGGACAGCCCGTATTCGGCCGCGCAGAGCGACGCGTAATCGCCGATGGCCTCGCCCAGCTTCGCCGGCAGCACGCGCACGGCGGCAAGCGACGCGCTCAGGCACTCGCGCGCCATGACGCGCTCCATCGCGGGGCGCAGCAGATCCTCGCAGCGCGTGAACACCGAGCCGATAACGATCGCCTCCGGATTGATCACATCCACCAGCACCGACAGCCCCTCGCCCAGCTTTTCGCCGCAGCGCTCAAACACCTCGATCGCCGTTTCGTCGCCCGCATAGGCGGCCTGCGCGACGGCCTTCGTCGTGACGCCCTCATAGCCGCCCTCCAGATAGGCGGGTCGCCTGCCGTTCTGCACGGCGCGCCGCCCCAGCGTCACGGCCAGCTGCGCGATGCCGCCGCCCGAGCAGAAGCCCTCAAACGAGCCTTCCTTGCCGTAGCCCGCCGGGCCGAACGCTGCCAGACGGATGTGCCCCACCTCGCCCGCGTTGCCGTTTGCGCCGCGCAGCAGCCGGTCGTCCAGTATCAGCCCCGCGCCCAGCCCCGTGCCGAACGTCAGAAAGGCCATGCTGTGCGCGCCCTGTCCCGCGCCCCAGCGCCATTCGGCCAGCGCGCAGGCGTTCGCGTCGTTCTCGAGGAAGGCGGGCGCATGGAAACGCTCTTCGGCCAGCCGCACGAGAGGCACGTTGTCCCAGCCGGGCAGATTGGGCGGAGACATCACGACGCCCGATGCCGAATCGAGCGGGCCGCCGCAGCTGAAGCCGCAGGCCGAAACCGGCTCGCCGTGCGCCCTGAGCAGCTCCTCCGCGGCGCGGAAGAGCTCCTCGACCGCCGCCTGCCATGGCTTCGGCGTGGGAAAGGCGCGCTTTGCGACGATGTCGATGCCGCCCTCGCGCTTTACGCCCAGGCAGGCCGCGCATTTTGTGCCGCCAATGTCAAATCCGATGTAAGTCATGCTCTTTTCTCCTCGTTCATTCGTGCGTCGGTCTTTTTCAGTGCGCTCTGCCGCTGCCTTTTGCGCTCCTGCCGCTTTTTGAGCCGGCGGCGGCGTTCCCGGCGGCGGCGGATCGCGGCGGCGAGCCATGCGCCCGCGCCCAGCGCCAGGAGCATCAGTCCCGCCCCGAGCATCATGTCCCGATAGGTCTGCGGGTCGTCGGCCATGCGGAAGGACACGCCGTCCGGGATCGCGTCCAGCGGATCGTCCTGCGTCTCCGGCGCGGCCTCGAGCATTAGCGGCTCGGCGGAGACGGTCTGCCCGTCCGGCAGCGCCAGTTCGAAGACCAGCGTCTCTCCCGCCTCGCCCGCCGCCCAGACGAGCTGCGTCCGGCCCCGCGCGGGCAAAAAGCGCAAGGCCCGCGTTTCACCGCCCGTCCGCTCGGTCAGCGTGAGGCGTTCATAGAGCGTATTCGTATCGTTGTCGATGCTCACCAGCACGCGCCCGCCGTCCAGCGCCGCCGAGAGCGTCACGCCGCCCTCTTCATCCGGCTCCGGCGCGTCGTTCTGCGCGTCGAGCGCGTTCGAGTCGATCTCAAGCGCCCGCCCGCCCGCGCTTCTGGCCGTGACGCGGCACAGATGATCGCCGCCCTGCATCGCCCGTTCAAAGCGCGCGCTTTCGCCGGCGTTCAGCACGGAAACAGCCGCGCCCATATCGCCCAGCGCCCGATCGACGGCCTTCACGCCGTAAATCGGCGCGTTGCCCTGATTGGTCACGGTGAGGACGAGCATACGCCCGCTTTCGGTCGTCTCTTCAGCGAGGACAGCCGACAGCGCGGCGTTTTCGAGCGTCACGCCTCTCTGCGGCGCGGCGACAGTCCGCGTTTCACCGCCCAGCGTGTAGCTCAGTGCCGGCGTGCTCAGGCAGTCGGCAATCACACGGACACGCGCGGTAAAGACGCGTTTCTCGCCCGGCGCGAGCGTCTCGGCATAGCCGGCCACGCCCACCAGCGGATCGCTCACCGTGACGGCGGTTATGCGCTCGTCCAGTGTGTTGAGCACGGTGTAGCGCAGCGTCACATAATCGCCGTAGGCGGCGTATTCGCCTGAAAATTCCCGCCCGAACGCCGGCTCCTCTGTCTCTGCGGCGCAGACGGCCGGACAGAGCAGGAGCAGAACCAGCGCGAGCATGAGTGCGGATCGCTTCATCAAATCGTTTTCCCCCGAAAGAGCGTTGAAAGGGCGCTGTTATTCGGCGCTGCGGATGGCCGCCAGCGAGGACAGCTTCATCGCGCGGCGCGCCGGATACAGTCCGGAAATCACCGACACGGCGACGACGAACAGCCATGTGCCCCAGGCCAGCTGCGGCGATATGATGGATGTTTTGCCGCCCGCGGTGAACATCTCCGCGCCGGAAAGCACGCTCGAGACGACGTTTTGAAGCGCCTCGACGTTGTTGAGCGCATAGGACAGAAGCAGCGACAAAATCAGCCCCGCGCCGCCGCCGAACAGGCCGATATAGGCGGCCTCGGTGAGGAACAGCGCGCGGATATTGCCCAGCGTGCAGCCCAGCACCTTCATCACGCCGATCTCCCGCGTGCGCTCATAGATACTCATCATCATGGTGTTGGCGATGGAGAGCGCCGCCACCAGCATGGAGATCGCGCCGATGAAGCCCAGAAAGCCCTGCATCATGGCGATCTGCTTTTTCATCAGCGCCACCGTCTCCATGGGGCTGGAGTATTGCAGGCCGTAGTCGTTGAGCTGCTTTATGACGTTTTCAACATTGTCCACCGTATCGGCGAGCACATAAACCGTGTCGTAGCCGTTCAGCTCGAAGCCCTGGCTCTTGAAAAAATCGCGGTTTTCGCGATAGATTTTCTTGAGCCAGCTGAGATTGACGATGGCATAGTAGGAAAAGCGCCAGTCGTTGGGATCGGCCTCGATGATGCCGGTCAGCTGCGCCTTGAAGTCCATTTCGCGGATCTCCGGCTCGTAGTTGTTCTGCATATAGTTGTCCCAGTCCTCCCAGCGCAGCGCCATGGAATAGCGGCTGGAATACCAGGAAATGGGCGGCAGAGGCAGCTGGCCGCCCGATTGCAGGATGGAATAGGCGTCGATCCACTCGTAATCCTCGTCCGGCTTGACAAAATCGAGCAGCGCCACCTCGGACATGATGAACTCCATGCGGTCTGTGCGACCGGTGAAGTATTCCCCGCTCTTGAGCGGCTGGATCTTGGCGAAATCGGCGGGCAGCACGGCCAAAAGCGTGGTCGAGTTTTCATAGTCGCCGGTCTTGACCACCGCCTGCGCGCCCAGCATAACCGTGACCATCGGGGTCACCGCGTCCACGCCCTGCATGGCGCGGATGTCGGAGATGACCGAATCGGTGATGCGGGTGACGCGCTTGCCCTGATCGCCGGCCAGACTGGAGCCGTAATAGGGCGAAACCTCAATGAGCTTCAGGTTTGTGGTGGATTCCAGCGCGTCCATCTGCGCCTTTTCCGCGCCCGCGCCCAGCGAAAGCGTCACGATGATGGCCGCCGTGCCGATCACCACGCCCAGCATCGTGAGCAGCGTGCGCAGCCTGCGGCGGAAGAGATTGTGCAGGCTCTGCTCGAGTATGTCAGTCCATCTCATCGTCCTCAAGGGCCTTTCTGCGGCGCGCGCGCACGCTCATCGCGGCGTAAATGACAATGACGAAGTACAGCCCCGCCGCCGCCGCGTACACCCACCAGGGCAGCATCGACAGGATGGCCGAGGCGTCGGTTTCGGGCGCGGAATCGACGTCATTGCCGCCGTTTATATCATTGCTGTAGTAGTCGGCGGGATTGCCGCCGGTCGAGCCGGAATAGTCGATGGTTTCGTCGGCCTGCGCGGAGAAGGAAATTGAGCGCGTTTCGGTATACTTTTCGCCCAGCGCATCCTCCCAGGTGACGATCAGATCGGCCTTATAGTCGCCCTCCTTTGTGGGCGTGAGGCTCAACTCGGCCCGCTTGGACGTGCCGCCCTCCATATTGCCCAGATAGGCGGCGGTGGGCAGCGTGAGGTTTTCACTGGCTGATTCGGGCGCAACGGAGACGTTGTAGAGCGTCGTGCGGCCCTCGTTGACCACCTGCAGCGCCACGTCGAGACTGTCGCCGGCATAGAGCGAGGACGCGTCCATCACCGGCTCGCTGACGCTCAGGCGCATCTTCTGCCCGACGGACACCACCAGCTGCTGAGCGGCGGTCTGCGCCGATACGGCGGAATCCTCGTATTCAATGGACACCTCGACCTTGAGCGGGCGGTCGGGCACCTCCAGATTGGCGCGCACGGGATAGCGCAGCTCGTATAGCCCCTGCGCGTCGATTTTGTCGATATAGACGGTGTTCGAGCCGCTGCGGGGGATCAGCACGTCGTTTTCGGTGTCTATGGTCACGCGCATATTCTGCACATACTGCTTCTCGCTCGTGTTGCGCAGCCTGAGCACCAGGTCGAACGAATCGCCCGCCTGAACGGCCTGCGGATCGGTCGATATGCTCTCCACGATGACGCGCGCCTGCGGGGCCGTCGTGGGCGCGACGTAGCTGCCGCCGCCCCCGCCGCCTCCACCGCTGCTTCTCGCGCCGGTGATGTTGACCAGCGCGCTCAGCTCCACGGTCTGCGTTTCGCCGGTGACCGCGTCGGTATAGCGCGCGGTGAAGGGCACGGCGACCGTGCCGTTGGACAGGCTGCTCCTGACGGTCAGATTGGAGAACACCGCGTAGCCGTAATTCACGCCGTCCGCAATCACGGTTCGCGATACGCCCTGCTCGGACAGCAGGAAGGGGAATGTCGGATCGGCGGCGCTCTCGGCGGTGATTTCAACGTCGAGCCGCTCGATGTAATTGAGGATTTCATCGCTGAAGCCATCGCTGCCCGGCTTTAATACGCTGCCGTCGTCGCCCCGGTTGCTGTAGACGCGCGCGGCGGCGTCGGCGTAGGAGACGGGGATGGCCAGCGTCACGCCGCTCTGACCCACCTTGAGCGTCTCGACCGCCATCTGGCCGATCATCACGCTGCCCTCGCCGGACGGCTCGTTCGTCGGCGCGTCGGTGGGGTCGTCGGTCGGCTCGTCAGACGGCTCGACCGTCGGCGTGGGGGTGACGTTCGGATTGGCGACGATGGAAAATTCCAGCGTAAATTCGATTTTCTGCTCGTTCATCAGCTCGTCGCCGCCGTCATAGACGAACCTGAGCTGATAGCGGCCGATGGGCGCGTCCTCGGCGATGTCGAGATTGAACACGGCGTAGCCCGCGTTGTAGGGCGTGCGCGCGGGCATGTTCCAGTCGTTCTTTTCGGGCGCGTAGGCGATCATGTCGCGCACGGAGGCTGCGGAGAGATCGAAGAGCGTCTCCAGCGCCGCGCCGGACACGGAATCCAGCTCCCAGCCCGCGCCGACGGGCAGCGCCATGATGTCCTGGCTGAAGTATAGCGGCGAGCTGTCCGACCGCGGCGTCCAGCCCGAAAGCGAGCCGGCGGCGTTGCTGTAGATGCGCGCGCCCTCCTGCGTCTCGATGGCGATGGGCAGCGCGACGGTCAGCGTTCCGCTCTGATACGCGCTCGACGCGTCCACAATGGCCATGGATGCCTCGAACCACGCCCGGGGATAGCTCGGGCGCGGCGTGGCGGTCGCGGGAGCCGGCGTATCCGTCGGCGCGGGGGTATCCGTCGCGAGCGCGGGCGTTTCCGTCGCCGGAACGGGGGTGTCCGTCGGCGCGGGGACGGGCGTTTCCGTCGGCGCGGGGACGGGCGTATCCGTCGGCACGGGGGTGTCCGTGGGCACAGGGGTGTCCGTGGGCGCGGACGTTTCCGCCGCCGGCACAGGGGTATCAGTGGGCGCGGCGGGGTTTTCCGCGCGGCTGACGGCGGGCATGACGGCCAGCGTCAGCGCCAGTATGAGCGCGGCCAGTTTCTGTCTTTTCATGGCGTCTCCTCGTTATTCATATCCGGCGCGGGAACCTCGGCCGGGGCTTCGTTGACGGTGTTTTCGGTGATGCGGCCGTCCAGCAGGCGGACGACGCGATCGGCGTATTGCGCCATGTCGGGATCGTGCGTGACCATGATGAGCGTCGTGCCGCGCTCCCGGCAGATGGATCTGATCAGGCGCAGAATTTCGCGCGAGGTGTTGAAGTCGAGGTTACCGGTCGGCTCGTCGGCAAAGAGTATGCGCGGCGAGGCGACCAGCGCCCGGGCGATGCCCACGCGCTGCTGCTGGCCGCCCGACATCTCGCCGGGGCGGTGCCGCATATGCGATTTCAGCCCGACGGCCTCGAGCATTTTGCGGGCGCGCCGCTGGCGGATGTCGCGAGGCACGCCCTTGTACATCAGCGGCATGGCCACGTTGTCCAGCGCCGTGTGCATGGCGAACAGATTGAACGACTGGAACACGAACCCGACGTTCTTCAGCCGGAAGCGCACCAGCTCGCCCTCGCTCAGGGCCTCGATCTGCCGGCCGGCCACGCGGATGCAACCGCGCGTGGGCTTTTCCAGACCGGCCATCATGTTGAGCAGCGTCGATTTGCCCGAGCCGGAGCGCCCGATGATGCAGGCGAACTCGCCCGGATAAATATCCAGCGATACGTTGTTGAGCGCGGTGAGCTTTTCATCGCCGATGGCGTAGACCTTGCTGACGCCGTTCAGACTGATGACCGCCTCGCGCGGCGTGTTTTCTTCCAAGGCCATACCGCCTTTCGGGAATGTCGTCTGGGATGGACTTTCTCTATATTATATCAAAAACTCTGCCGATGCGCAACCTTCGCGGCGGCGGGACGTCGAGACAAGCGTAAAATGATGAGCGCCCAATGCGGCCGTTCTCTCCCGGCACGGCGCTTCCTTATTTTCTCAGACGCGTTCAGCGCGCGATCGGTTCGACAAAGAGCGCGCCCAGCGGCCAGCCGCCCAGCACTTTAACAAATATGTCCCAAAATGTCAGCCGTTCGCTCGATTCTGCGGCGATCAGGCGCGTCTCGGCGATGATTTCGCCGTTCACCTTCAGCGCCGCGCGGCCCAGACTGTCGCCCGCGTGAACCGGCGCGGCGACCGACCGCGCCAGCGTCAGCTCGATCGACCACTGATCGGACGCGCGCACAGCCGCCGCCGCGCCGCTCTCGGCGATCACGCGCACGCGGGGCGAGGCGCCGCCCGCCACAGCGACGGTTCCGCAGTCCTCGCCCCGTTCCGCGGCGCAGGCGAGCGAGAAATTCTCAAAGCCCCAGTCGAGCAGGCGCTCGGCCTCGTCGAACCACGCGCCGCAGCCGAGCACCACGCCGATCAGCTCCATGCCGTCCCGTTCGGCGGAGAACACCAGGCAGCGCCCCGCCTTTTTCGTAAAGCCGGTCTTGACGCCGGTCGCGCCCTCATAGTCGCGCAAAAGGCGGTTTTTGTTGGTCAGCACGCGGTTGTACTGATTGTCGCGCCAGGGAATGACCGCCCGCTGCGTGCCCACCAGCGCGCGGAAATCGTCGCGCCGGAGCGCTTCCCGGGCGATGAGCGCCATGGCCCGCGCCGACGCGCCGTGTCCCTCCGCGTCCAGTCCGTTGGGGGTGACGAAACGCGCGTCCGCGCCCAGCTCCTCCGCGCGCGCGTTCATCATCGCGGCGAAATTCTCCACGCTGCCGCCGATGTGCTCGGCGATGGCCACGGCCGCGTCGTTGCCCGAGCGCAGCATGAGTCCCTTGAGCATTTCCTCCATGCTGAGCGTCTCGCCCGCGCTCAAATAGATCGACGTGCCGCCCGTGCCCGCCGCGCGCTCGGACGCGGTGACGATTTCGTCCGGCGCGCTGTTTTCCAGGGCGAGAAGCGCGGTCATGATCTTGGTCGTCGAGGCCATGGGATAGCGCGTATCGGCGTTTTTGGCGTAGAGCACGCGGCCGCTCGCCGCATCGATGAGAATCGCAGCGCGCGCGGAAATGTCGATTTCCTCCGCCCGCGCCGCGCGGAACGAAACAGCCGCCATCATACAGACCGCCGCCAGCGCGCAGAGCCGGCGCAGAACGGGCGTCGCCCCGCGTCCCTTTCCCCGCGCGTCCCGTCCGTGCCGTTTTGCCGGATTCCGCTTCTCATAAAGCCTTTTCAAGGCGCGCTTCAAAAATTCCTCAGGCCGCCCCGCCAGCGCCCTTTCCGCCGTCAGATTTTCTGATTTGGACGCGCCCAATCCTCGGTCTTGGGGTCTGGCCTGATAAAAGAGCTGTTCAAGTTTTCCACCCCTCCCCGCCGAAACGCAAAAAAGGACGGCCCGCGCCGCCGGCATCCGCTTTCTCATCGCAGAAGAACCTCCTCATGGATGGATAGGAATACCTTATGCGCGGGTCGCCCCGTTTATTTTTTATCGCCCGACCATGACCGTCTCGCCCCGCTGCGCCGCCCAGCGCGCGATGCGATCGGGATCGCCGCACCAGTTGCGGTACTGCCCCCACTCGTTCGTTTTGAGCGGCTCGGCGCACTCCACGCGAATGACCGGGAACAGCGGGCTCGGCTTCTCGGCGGGCAGGCCGTGAATGACGAGGTCGCTCTCGGTCTGCTCGAAGGGCAATTCCATGCCGTTTGAGAGCAGCGTGACGCGCTGAACGCGGCTCAAAAGGTCGTTCACGCGCAACGTCTCCTTCCCCTCCCAGAAGCGGATGATGAGATAGAGCGTGTTGCCGCGCGCCGTCTGCCGGCCGTGGGTCAGGAACTCGGTGATGTCGCCGTTGTCCGTGCCGTAGACCGCCTCGCCGTTCACATTCAGCCATTTGCCGACCTCTATGAGATTCTTCTCCACCGCGGGCGGTATGTTGCCGTCGCCGTCGGGCGCGACGTTCATCAGCAGGTTGCCGCCCTTCTCGGCGCACTCGCACAAGAGGTCGAGCAGCTGCTCGCTGGGCTTGACCTGCTCGCCCGGCGCATAGCCCCACAGCCGCCATGTGCTGACGTGGCAGGCCTCCCACAGCCGCTTTTCGGCGGTGACGTTCAGCTCGGGCGTGCCGAAATCGCCGTGATCAGCGCTCAGGCCCACGTCCTCCTCGTTGACCGATTTCGTCTCGGATTTGCCCAGCCGGTTGTTGATGAGTATGCCCGGCTGCCAGCGGCGCATTTTGGCCACCAGCTCGGCGCTGCCCAGCTCCTCATAGGTGCGCGGCCACGAGCCGTCGAAAAAGAAATGGTCGATCTGGCCGTAGCGGGTCAGCAGCTCCTCGATCTGGCCGTGGATGTAGGCCTTCATGGCCTTGAAGCCCTCGGGGTTCTTCTCCGGGCCGTCGAAGAAGGCGGGCACGCGCCAGTCCAGCCAGCTGTAGTACAAGCCGATACGCAGTCCCTCGGCGCGGAACGCATCGACGTATTCGCGCACGAAATCGCGCCCCGGCGCCTGCTTCATGCTGGTGTAGTCGGTCAGATCGCTGTCCCACAGGCAGTAGCCGTCGTGGTGGCGGGTGGTCAGGCAGGCGTATTTCATGCCGGCCTCGCGGGCGATGCGCGCCAGCCTTTTCGCGTCGAACTCGCGGGGATTCCACAGGCAGGCGGCCTTTTCATACTGAACGGGATCCATGTGATCGCGGAAGAGCACCTGCTCGCCGCGGCCAATGGCGGCGTACGGCCCCCAGTGTATAAACATACCGTAGCGCGCCTGCTGGAACCACTGCCACTTTTCAGGCAGATCGAGCTTCTGATACATATCGTGACCCTCCGTTTGCAATGCTGAAAAACGACCCGGCAGGGATGAACCGCGCCGGGTCTGAAAAGCAGATGTTTTACGCCAGATGCTCCATGGTCTTGTCCACCAGCTGATCGATCGTCACCAGATCGATGCCGAAGATCGAGGTGGCCAGCGCCCCGTGGATCGGAGCCGTCCATTCCTCGCCGACGGCGGAGGAGCCGCGCATCATGCCCACGATAGAGCCGACGGTCGCGCCGTTGCAATCGGTATCGAAGCCGGTCTGCACCGCGCGGCAGATGGAATGGGCGTAATCGCCCTGGCCGTAGAGCAGCGAGGCGGCGACGATCTCCGCGTTGGAGATGGTGTGTACCCAGTCGTAGCCCTTGAACTCGTCCCAGCGGGAGGCGATTCCGGCGAAGCACGCGTCCTCGCTCACGCCGCTCTGATACTCGGAAAGGATGTTGCTGACGGCCTCGGTCAGGCGGCTCTTTGCCGGAATCTCGCCCAGGCCGGCCTTCACGATCTCAACCACGTCGCCGGTCACGGCCGCGGCGGCGATCATGGCGGCGACGAACATCTCGCCGTAGATGCCGTTCTTCACATGGGAGATGCACGCGTCGCGCCAGGCCATGTCGGCGGCGGTCTGCGGATCGCCGGGGTTGATGTAGCCGAAGTAGTCGGCGCGAATCTGCGCGCCGATGAACTCGCGGTCGGGGTTCTTGTACATCGCCGACTGCGGCGGACGGATGCCGATCACGAAATTGCGGAAGGCGCGGCGCTCGGCGGTGCAATAGGCGCGCTTGGGCTGGCAATCCATCCAGGCCTCCGCCACCTGATCGGGCGTGAAATCGCGGCCAAAGCGGCCCACGATGCCATAGGCGGCCATGACGGTGTAGTTGGTGTCGTCGTCGGTGGGCGCGCAGGGGGTGTCCGTGTGGTTCGGATAGCCGGAATAGTTGTTGCCCTTGCCCAGGCAGTCCGCCCAGGTGCGCTTCTCCCAGCGCTCGAGCAGGCGCGGCGTTTTCTTCACGTCCTCGAGGGTCATGTAGCGCTTCAGCGGGAAATTGCCGCTGTTTTTGAGCAGCTCGTGCATATCGGGCGTGCGCATGCCCTCGACCGGCTTGCCCAGCAGGCAGCCGCAGATGCGGCCCAGCCACGCGCCGCGGATCTTATCCTTCAGCGTCTCGGCGCTGACCGCGCCCAGGGCGGGGCGGCTTTCGGGGCGGGCGGCCTGAATCGCGTCCAGCGCGTCCGGCTCGACATAGGGATAGTCGGCGCGCATGGGCGCAGACTGCATGGCCTCGAAGAACACATTGGCCAGCTCCTCGCGGATCACGCCGTCAGGCAGATTGGCGATGGCCTCGCTCAGCTCGCGATAGCCCTCAACGTCCTTGCCCTCGTCCAGGCACTGGCGCAGCTCGCCGCGCAGGCTCGCCGAATACTTTTCCCAGCCGTGCATGGCGGACAGATTGAGATAAGCGGGATTGAAATTCATGTTTTTTTCCTCCTTGCGAATGTCGTATTATTGCCGCTGCGCCCTTTCAAGGCAGCTTTTCCAGATTGCGATGGTGCGCTCGATGCCCTCGTCGGCCTCCCTGCCCGCGCAGGGGAACATGAAGCCGGGCGCGCTCTCGATGGTCAGCACGTCGTCGTAATGAAGCTCGGTGAGCAGGTCGGCGATCATCTGAGAGTCCACAACGCCCTCGGGATTGTCCAGAAACCAGTGCATATCGCGCACGCCGTCGTTGGTGTGCATATGGATTTCGACGATGGGGAAGGGCTTGTTCACGATGGTCTCGCGATAATCCGCGCGCGTGACCGGCGTGCCCAGCTCGCGGGAGGGGCACTCGTAGCGCGAGAAGTTGAACAGCCGCTTCTTCGGGCTCCAGTGGCTGTCATGCAGGCGCATTGTCAGATGGCCGATGTCCAGCAGAAAGCCGAACTGAGGATTGCCCCTGAGCGGATCGAGCTGGCGCATCTCCTCCTCAGTCAGGCCGAAATCTTCGACGGCGATACGCGTCTTTTCGCCCGCGAACGCGTCCAGAACGGTCTTGAGATAGGGATAGATGCCGTCGCGAATGGCCTGCGGCACATCGAAGGACAGCGTGGCGAGCAGGCCGTAGCGCTTCTGCCAGCGCGCGCACAGCGCAATGTCCTCGTTAAAGGCGGCCACGTCCTTTTCCTCGTGCGTGGAGGGCAGCTTGTGGTGTACGGTAAACACGGGATGCTTTTCGCACAGCGCCTCATAGAGCGCCGCACCGCCGTCCTGCCGGCACGCGTCCACAAAGTGAAAGCCCAGCACGCTCACGCTGTCCAGCATCTCGGAAAAGTGAACGACGTTTTCGGTCAGCGTCCGATGGGGATAGTGCCATATGGCCAGTCCATTTTTCATAATGGAAGTCCTCCTTCTTCGCTGTGTCTTTATGTCAGCCCCTGAGCGACACCGCGCCCAGTATGCCGGCGTTCGACCATTTCTCGTCCACATTGTGGATGACCACGGTCAGTATGTGCGCGCCCGCCGCGTCGTCCGGCAGCGCGGCGTTCAGGAATTCCGGCCCGTCGTTCGGCCGTTCGGCCAGCTTTTTGCCGTCCAGATAGACGGATGCCTCGCCCCAGATCCTGCCGAAATAGATCGATCGTCCGCCGCGCGCCGCGCCCAGATTGACCGATACGCGGTACAGCCCGTAGGTATCGTAGCGGCCCTTAAACTGCGGCTGCGCCATGCCGTTGATCGCCACCGGCTCGAAGGAGTTCATGTCGTTGTCCGCAACGGCCGGATTGGGATCGGGCATTGCGTCGAACAGGCGGTGGAACATCGTCCAGTTTTCGAGGGCGTTCTCGCGCACGGCCTTCACATAGGGCACGTTCTCGCCCTTCACGACGGGAATCGTCAGCTCGACCGGCGCGGCCTTTTCGGTATGCACGGTGATGTGAACGTCCTCGTCGCCGTCATTCAGCAGGATCGCCTGCGCGCAGCCGTTGTAGAGATGGCGATAGGGCGCGACGTCGTCCTCGTGCGAGTTGGGATCGCCGTTGCCCACGCCGATGAGCTTTGCGCCGCCGGTCACGTCGAAGTGAATGAGATCGTCCGCCGTCGGCACGAAGCGCCCCTTCTCGTCATAGGCGCGCACATTGACCGCCAGCGCGTCCAGCCCGTCGTTTTTGAGCGCGGTCTTGCTCAGCTCGACGCGCAGCTGCGCCGTATCGCCGGCCGTCTCTTCCGCGTCGCGGACGACCTCGGCGCCGTCTCTGTAGCCCACGGCGCTCAGTTTGCCCTCTTCATAGGGCACTGTGAATTCGGTCGGCCTGTATTTGCCGCACGCCTTGCGGCCCAGGCTCCTGCCGTTCAGGAACAGCTCCACCTCGTCGCAGTTGGTGAAGGCCATCACGCGCACCGGCGTTCCCTTTTCAAGGCCGAGGTTCCAGTGCGGCAGCAGGTGCAGCACCGGCTCTTTGTGCCAGTACGCCTTGTAGAGGAAGCAGCCGTCCTTTTCGAAGCCGCAGCTGTCGTAGGTGCCGAAGAACGTGGCCACGCTCGGCCAGGTGAAGGGCGTCGGCTCGCCGCGATAGTCGAAGCCCGTCCACACGAAGGAGCCGAAGTTGAACGGCCGCGTATCGACGCTCTCCCAGGTGTCGTGGATGGTGTTGCCCCAGGGCGCGCAGGTCTCGTCGTAGTTGGGAATGATGTGGCGGTTCTCGCGATCCTCTTCCCACTCGCCGCGCACCATGAACGCGCTGGCCGTCTCCGAGCCGAACACGGGCTTGTTCGGGAATTTGGCGTGGAACGCGTCGTAGGAGGCGGGGTTATAGTTGATGCCCACGATGTCGAGGATCGTGGCCGCGCCCTCGTCCTCCATCTGGCCGCCGTTGAACGCGCCGGTGCAGGGACGGCTGTCGTCCAGCCGGTGGACGAGCGCCTGCATCCGTCCGGCCATGCGATGGCCCTTGCGCGTGCCCTGAAGCGGCTCCTCGTTAAACATGGAGTACATCACCACGCTGGGGTGATTGCGGCTGTTTTTGATCATGCTCTCCAGGCGCAGAAGATTTTCCTCGGCGGAGGAGAACGTGCGGTTTTCCTCCATCACCAGCATGCCCTGCCGGTCGCAGATCTCGAGAATCTCGGGATCGGTGTTGTGCGCGCAGCGATAGGCGTTCGCGCCCAGCTTTTTGAGCAGCGCGATGCGGTATTCCTTGATGGCGTAGGGCACGGCCGCGCCCACGCCGGCGTGATCCTGATGGTTGCAGAAGCCGCGCATCTTGACGTTTTCGCCGTTGAGGAAGAAGCCCTCGTCCGCGTCGTAGCGGATCGTGCGCAGGCCCGTCTCCACGCACTGGAAATGCTCGCCGAAATCGCCGCTCACGCGCGCCTTGACGCGGTAGAGGTTCGGCGTATCGATCGACCACAGCTCGGGCTTTTCGACGGGAATTTCGCCCTTCATGACGGCGCTGTCATAGCCCTTGACCGAACCGGCCTGAGCGATCGTGCCGCACAGGCGGCCGGAGGGGTCGTAGAGCGCGGTTTCGAGCGTGAAATCACGGTCGTATTCAAAGCTGTTTTCGACGGTCGTCTCGACTTCGACCGTCCAGCGGCCTTCCTTAAAGACCGGCTTGGCCCAGATGCCGTTGTGCGCGATGTGCGCGGCGGCCTTCTTGTGCAGCCAGACGCTGCGATAGATGCCCGCGCCCTCGTACCACCAGCCCTCCCAGGCGGAGGCGTCCACGCGCACGGCCAGCACGTTGGGCACATCGCCGAAGTTGGCCATGTCGGTCAGATCGACGGTAAAGCTCTTGTAACCGCTGAAATTTCTGTAGAGCAGCTGGCCATTAAAGTAGATCTGCGCGTCGCAGCTCATGCCCTCAAAGTCGAGAAGAATCTGGCGCTCCTTATCGCTCTCGGGCAGCTGGAACTTGACGCGGTACCAGCCGATGCCGCGCCTTTTGTAGCCGTGGTTGGGATAAGCGTCGGGCGTAAAGTCCTTAAAGGGCACCCAGTCGTGCGGCAGGGAGACTTCGCTCCAGTCGCCGTCGTCAAAGTCGGCGCTGGCCGGGCCAAGCTGCGCGCCCGCCTTGGCGTAGCGGTAGATCGCGTCGTGCTTGATGCTCGCCTCCGGCGGCAGGACGGAGAAGTCCTTCTCGATAAAGCGCCAGCCGTGGTTCAGGCACAGAATTTCGGATTCGTTCTGAACATATCTCATGGCAATCCTCCTGGCAGATCAGATTTCGTAATAATCGGGCATGGACTGGAAGGCGGGCGCGATAAAGTCCTTCGAGGAAATCAGCAGCTTGCGCCACATCTCGTGCGCGCTCCGCGTGTCCGCGCCGATGGGATAGGCCCTCAGCGCTTCATACAAAAGCCGCGGGTCTTCCTCAGCGCCCGCGCGCGCCAGCAGCGTCTGATGCGCGGCGATGGAGGCGGTCATGCCGTACACGCCCATCGGCACCTGAAGGCCACCGATGCGGTGCGCGCCGTGCTTATCCACGCGGTGGGAGTATTCCAGCACCAGCGCGGGATCGAGATTGGTCACGCTGCCCTCGTTGAGATCGCTGATGGCGACGGTGCAGTCCTGAACGCCGGCAAGGCCCTTGAGTACCTGCGTGGTCACGTCGCCGCCGTCAAAGACGTAAAACAGCGTGTTGAGCGGGTCATTCCAGGGAATCTCATCGGCGGGCATGGCGGCGTATGCATCGAACTGAGCATCCTCGGCGCGGCGCGCTTCGGCCTGCGCGGCCAGGCTCTTTTCAAGGCGCGCCAGCTCGGCGGCAGGCAGCAGCTCCGGCCAGTCGGCCCTGGGGCAGGCGTGCTGTGCGGCGGCCTTTTCCTCATAGTAGAAATGCGAAAAGCCGTCGCCCTCGGTGGAGAAGAGCAGCGCGCCGTGATTGTGGATGAGATCCATGATGCGGTGAAGCCCCGCGGTCATGTAGCGCTTCTGCTCAGGCGTTTTTTCAGCGGTATAGGCCAGCCTGTCCGCCCAGTCGGGACATTCCCTTTCGCGGCGGAGAAGCGCCTCGACCACGTCCGTGCCGTGGATCGTGCCCTTCACCACCCAGCTCATGTGGTTCACGCCGGCCACCAGCAGATCGTAGTCCGGGTCGTACGCGTCGCGGCCGGTGAGGATGCGGTTGTAGTCCCAGCCGTGGTTGGTGTGCCCCGCGCAGATGCCGTAGCACTGGATCTTCGTGGTCATGCGCACGGCGGCGGTCAGCACGGCGACGGGATTGGCGAAATCGAGCAGCACGGCGTTCGGGCAGTATTTTTCCATGGCGCGGGCGATGTTCAGTATGATCGGAAGTCCGCGCAGCGCTAAAAACGCGCCGGGATAGGAGATGTTGTCCGAGCCGACAAAGCCGTGCGACGCGGCGATGCTGCTCTCGACCGCCAGCGGACGCGCGCCGCCGGCCAGCAGCGTGACGCTGACCAGATCCGCGCCGTCCAGCGCCTCCTCGAGCGTCAGATCCCACTTCACCGTCACCGGCGTGCGGGCATATTCGGGGCTTTTTTTGATCATGGCGGCCATGGCCTGGGCGCGGCGCTTCGCCAGATCGTACAGGCGGATCTCGCCGCCCCCGGCAAAGACGTTTTCCTTCAGGGCGCTTCTCACAGTGCCCAGCAGGCGGTGCGCGCCGCCGCCGACAAGCGTCAGTATCATCGTCGTTACCCCCCTGATTATCAGTCGTCGAAATGTTCATCGGTCGGATCAAACGAGGGAATGGGCACGTTGACCACCTTCATGCGCCCCACGGCGCGGTGGCGGCACAGCGGCCGGATAAAGATCGCGTCCATGGGCCTGACGGGGATGCGCTCGCCGTCCAGCTCCATATAGCCCTCGCCCTCGAGGATGAAATAGATTTCGCTCAGACGCTCGTGATAGTGAACGCGGGAGTCCTTTTTGATGTCCACAAGATGGATGGAGGCCGTTTTTTCGGGCAGATCGGTAAAGGCGCGGTGCGTAAAGCCGCAGGGACATTCCACCGGCGGAATCTCCGGCAGAGACGCGATTTCATAGCGCTTGGACATGGATCTTCTCCTTTCGGCGCGGCGCTTTGAGCCGCATACAGAAAGAGTATAAAAAGACGCAGGGCAAACGTCAAGCCATATGAGCGATTTCGACGGAAAAGTGCGCCTTCTGCGCGGAAAAGGAACAATCAAAGCTCCTGTTCGCGCCTCCAGTACGCAATCCCGATTCCGCCCCGCCGAACCGGCGCTTCGCAAGATCGCTCATCGGCCATTTTGTCAGGCTCGGCCCGCTCAAAAGCCGCCGCTTCCACCAAATCCTCCGCCTGAATCACCCATGCTCTGCGGACTCTCGCGCCATCGCTCCGTTCCCTCACAGCACGTCCTTTTCCTCGGCCTGCTCGGTAAGGATTTCGCCGCCCGCCATGACCAGCGTGACGTGCAGGCTGTCGTCCAGCAGCAGTATATCCGCGTCGCTGCCCGCGGCGATGCGCCCCTTGCCCCTTGCGCCGATGCGCTGCGCCGGCGTGTCGGTGGCCATGCGCACAGCGTCGGCAAGCGGAATCCCCGCGCGAACCAGCGTGCGCACCAGCCGGCTCATCGTGGCGACGCTGCCGGCGAAGGCATGGCGGTCGGGCAGCTTCATCACTCCGTCCTCGTACAGGCAGGGCTGGCCGTTTAACTGCGTATAGAGCGCGCCCTCCTTCTGTTCAGCGGCGGAAAACTCAAGGCCGTCGGTCACGGCGTACATCCTGTCCGCGCCCTTGCAGCGATAGATCAGCCGCAGCAGCGGCAGCGGCAGATGACAGCCGTCGGCGATCACCTGCACGGTCAGCGCGCTCATCTCCAGCCCGGCCTCGACCACGCCCGCCACGCGGAAGGCGTTGCGCCGCACGACGCTCGAGCAGCCGGAATAGAGATGCGTCACGTCGGAAAAGCCGTTCATCACGGCGCGCGCCATGGTGTCGTAGTCCGCGTCGGTGTGCGCCGCGCTGGCGACGATCCCGCGCTCGTTCAGCCGCCGTCCCAGCGCCATCGCGCCGTCCAGCTCGGGCGCGACGCCCATCATCCTGAGCGCGGGGCAATCCTCGATGAGCGCGGTCAGATCGGCCCTTGCGGGAACGAGCAGCGCGTCCGTGGACTGCGCGCCGCCCTGCGCCGGGGAAAGACACGGCCCCTCCTGATGTACGCCCAGTATGGTGTAGGGATGCTCTTCGGCCATGGCCTCGGTCACGGCTCGCCCCGCGCGGATCATGGCGGGCAGGGGCATGCTCAGGGTCGTGGGCAGGATCGACGTGGTGCCGCGCAGCGCATGGGCGCGCGCCATGGCGCAGATCGCCTCGCTCGTGCCCTCCATGACGCTGCGCCCGCCGCCGCCGTGGACGTGCAGATCGACATAGCCCGGCACGAGCAGCCGCCCGCCCGCGTCGATCACGCGCGTGTTCTCAGCCGGCTCGATGTGCCCGGCGATCTCCTCAATGCGGCCGCCGCGCACCAGCACCGCCGCGTCCCTGAACGCAAACGGCGTCAAAACGCGCGCGTTGATGAACAGATAATCCATGGTGAGCCTCCTCCTGTATTCTCGAAAATGCGCGCTCAGCCCATTTTTACGAAACACCGCGGCGCGGCGGGACATTTCTTCGGCACTCCGATCCGCTTTCGTCAGGCCTGCCGTCGGACTATTCGCGCTTGAAAACGTCCCCTGACATTCAGCCCTGCCGCACGGGCACGCGGGTCTGCGCGGCGATCTCGCCGATCCACGCCTGAATCTGCGCCTTGTCTGGGAAGGACAGATCGGCGAGCGGATAATCGCGGCCAAGGTTTTCGCATTTCGTCTTGCCCAGCGGGTGATACGGCTCCACGTCGATCCCCTGCACGTTTTTGAGCGAATCGGCCAGATGCGCGACGGCGGCGAAGTGATCGGCGCGGTCGTTCAGCCCCGGAATGATCGGGCAGCGCAGCACGGTTTTCGCGCCCGCGCCGTCCAGCTTCCTCAGATTTTCGAGGATGAGCGCGTTGTCCGCGCCGGTGTATTCCCTGTGCCGCGCGGGATCGGTTTCCTTTATGTCGTAGAGGAACAGATCGACATAGGGCATGATCTCCTCAAAGCGCGCCCAGGCCGCAAAGCCGCAGGTTTCCATACAGCAGGTCAGTCCCTTTTCCTTCGCCGCGCGCAGCAGCTCTGTGATAAACGGAAACTGGATCATCGGCTCGCCGCCGGAGACGGTCATGCCGCCGTTCGAGGTTTTATAGAAGATTTCGTCCTTCATGACCTCGCCCAGCACCTCGTCCACGGTCATTTCGCGCCCCATGATCTCCAGCGCGCCGGCGCAGAAGCGCTCGCAGGCGCGGCAGGCCAGGCACTTCGAGCGGTCGATGACGTGTTCGCCGTTTTCCATCGTGTGGCAGTGTCCGGGACACTGCGTCAGGCAATGGCCGCAGCCGATGCACTTTGAGGCGATGAATCCCAGATCGGGCTTTGTCGATTTCGATTCGGGATTGTGACACCACAGGCAGTTGAGCGGACAGCCCTTGAAGAACACGTTCGTGCGGATACCCGGGCCGTCGTTGACCGAAAATCGCTGGATGTTGAATATCAGCGCCATATTCATATCTCCTTGAAATACCTTTTGCCGAAATGTCCCGGCCGCGCCGCGCCTCAGAAGCGCGCAGAGCGGCGATTTTCAGAATGTCTGCGTTTCAATGCTCTCGATTTTCCCCGTCGGGACGTTCCGCGTCCGTCTCGGGAACCGGGAAAAGGCCTGTGCGGATCCAAGGCTCCGCCCGAAGATCGCGGCGGCCGGGTTCGTGAAATTCAAGCGCCGCGCTCTTATGGATAAAGTCGATCCGCTTACGCTCCGGAAAAGCCGGCCCGCAAGCGTCAGAACGGCTCGCCGCTGTCAAACGCCGCGCCGCTGCCCCACGCCCAGCGCCCCGGCCCGGCGGCCAGCTCGAAATGCGCCTTGGCGATGCCCAGATCGACCGGCCCCCACGCCGAGGGCGACACGCGCGCCGTCACAGCGCCGCTTTTCAATTCAAAGAACACCGGCTGGCGGTTCATCGCCGAGGGCGCGAGCCGCACGGCCTCCATGCCCGCTGTGAAGCGCTCGCTGGGACGGTCATAGCGGCAGAGCGCGCCAATTGGCTTGCAGGATCGGTGGATCAGGCGGTACTGAACGCTCTCGCGCACGCTCATCTCATCTTTGACCAGCCCCACGGCGATCGCGCACGCCAGCCGCTCGCCCGCGGGAATCAGCGTCTCGGCCAGCGCGCGGTTGAACGTCGCGGCGACCCAGCAGGTTCCCAGATTCATCGTCGTCGCGAAGAGGACGAGCCTCTCGCCCCAGTAGCCGCACTGCTCGGCCAGATCAGGATTATCCGACGGCCCCGCGAGCAGAAAGGCGTTGCGCGCGCCCTGAAACAGCCCGAAGCCGCCCCTGAACAGCTCGTGCCGGTCGGTAACGAGGCGCATATCCAGCCCGCTTTCGGCGTTCAGCCGGCCCGCCTCGGCGCGCAGCTTATCGCAGAGGATCGAGGTCATCGGCTCGTCGATATAGTGGCGGCGGGAGCGCCGTACGGAAATGGCGGTGAGCAGATCCATGCCGTTTCATTCTCCTTTGCCCTGACGGATCGTTATTTTCGGCCTTCATTATAGCATAACGCGCCGAGCGGGGACAATAGTAAAAACGCCCCGCGCCCGCCGATTTCCGGCATGAAAATACCATAAAAAGCCGCAATGGTAAAAAAATGCCGCGCCGCGTCTTGCAATCGGCGGCGGGATGGTGTATGCTGTCATAAACGTCAATTCATTTGGAGGGAGCGCCATGAACATCCGCATCCTCGGCTCCTGCTCGGGCACGGAGCCCATGCCGGAGCGCCGGCACACATCCTTCACGCTCGAGCGGGCGGACGCACTGTACTGGTTCGACGCGGGCGAGGGCTGCTCGCGCACAGCGCATCTTGCCGGGCTCGATCTGCTCTCTACGCGCGCGATTTTTATAAGCCACACGCATATGGATCACATCGGCGGGCTGCCCAATCTGCTCTGGACGCTGCGCAAGCTGGACAGCCGTCAGGGGCGGCTGGCCGGAAAAACCGTGCGGTTGTATCTGCCCGATCGCCGCGCCTGGCCGGCGATTTCCGCGCTGCTTTCGCTGAGCGAGGGCGGCTTTCAATGCAAATTTAATCTGGATATTCGCGATATTTCTGACGGCGTGATCTACGACGAGGACGGCCTGCGCGTAACGGCGCTGCACACGTCCCACATGGGCCATGACGCGCAGTACGGCTGGCGCGCGTTCGGCTTTTCAGTGGAGGCGGACGGAAAAAAGCTGGTCTACACCGGCGATACCGGCGGCTATGACGACTATGCGCCGCTGCTGGAGAATTGCGATCTTCTGCTCCACGAGACGGGGCATCACGATCCCCTCGCCGCCGCGCGGCGTCTGGCCGAATCGGGCCGCGCGCCGAAAAGGCTGGGCTTCATCCATCACGGCCGCACGATACTGGCCGACCCCGAGGGCGTGCAGGCGCGCCTGAATGACCTGGACGGGATAAACGCACAAATATTGAACGACGGGGACGCCGCTCAATTATAAATCATGGGGAGGAACAAATCATGCTCGAATACCGAAAGGCGCGCGCCGAGGAGGCCGCCGACATCCTGGATTTCATCAACTATGTGTTCAGCCAGGCGCATCGGCCGCACGACTTCAAGAAGTTCAATCCCGCCATGTACGGCGGCGATTATCCCTTCTGGAAGGAGCATTACGTCGCCGTGCGCGACGGGCGCATCAAGGCCACGCTGTCCGTCTCAAAGCGCGAGAGCGACTGCGCCGGCGTTCACCTCACGCGCGCCCACATCGGACAGGTGTCGGTGCATCCCTACGAGCGCGGCGAGGGGCACATGAAGCATCTCATGCGCATGGCCGACGAGGACATGGCCGCCGCGGGCTACGACTACGCCGAGCTGAACGGCCTGCGCCAGCGCTATCAGTATTTCGGCTACACGCAGGGCAACGTCCGCTATATGCTCGACGTCACGCCCACCAACATCCGCCACACGCTGGGCGAAGCCGCGCCGCGCCTGATCTGGCAGGATGGAAGGCTGCTCGACGGGGAGGGCGTTCAGCATGGCACGCTGAACGGCGGTCGCCTGACGCTGGACGATTATTCGCTCGCCGCCGACGCCTGCGCCGCGTATTTGAACGCGACCGGCGCGGACAGCCTGCGTCTGTCCGTCGCGCCCTATGAGACGGCGTGTCTGAGGGCGGTCGGCGCGTTCTGTGAAAACACCACGCTGCAAACCACCATGCAGTATCGCGTCTATCATTTCGACCGCGTGCTGCTGGCCGGACTCGGCCTGAGAGCCGCCGCCGGTCTGCTGCCCGACGGCGAAGCCACGCTGAACGTCGAGGGCGAGGCGTGGCATATGGTCTGCAAGGATGGCAAAGCGACCGTCGAGCCGGGCGATCCCGCCGCCGCGCCGATGCTGACGAAAATGCAGGCGCAGGATCTGATGTTCTCGCCGCTCAGCCGCGCGCTGTATCCCGATATGCCTGCGGAATGGTTCCCCATCTCGCTGTAAACCCGCTTGTGAGGTGAATGTCATGAAATTCGCTTTCGATCACGATTATCATATTCATTCGCGGATTTCCCTCTGCTCGAGCGACCCCGCGCAGACCCCCGAGCGCATCCTGAGCTACGCGCGGGAAAACGGCCTTCACACGATCTGCCTGACCGATCATTTCTGGGACGAGACGGTGAGCGGCGCGTCCGACTGGTATCAGAAGCAGAATTACGCCTGGATCAGCCGCGCCAAGCCGCTGCCGCAGGATGAAAAAACCGAGTTTCTCTTCGGCTGCGAGACGGACATGGACAAATTCATGACGGTGGGCGTTGCGAGGGAGCATTTCGATCGCTTCGACTTTGTGATCATCCCCACGACGCACCTGCACATGGTGGGCTTCACCATCTCCGACGAGGACGCGCAGACGGTCGAGGGGCGCGCAAAATGCTGGCTCAGCCGTCTGGACGGCCTGCTCGATAAGAATCTGCCCTTCCACAAGATCGGCATCGCGCATCTGGCGTGCGGCCTGATCGCCCCGAAGCGCGATCTGTATCTCGCCGTGATGAACGCGCTGCCCGAGGCCGAGCTGGAGCGGCTGTTTTCAAAGGCGGCGGCTCTGGGCGTGGGCATCGAGCTGAATTCCGACGACATGAAGTTCTCCGACGCGGAGGAGGATATCGTGCTGCGTCCGTTCCGAATCGCGAAGAGCTGCGGCTGCAAGTTCTACTGCGGCAGCGACGCACATCATCCGGCGGCCTTTGCCGGCTGCCGCGCGATATTCGAGCGCGCCATCGACCGGCTCGGCCTTCAGGAGAGCGACAAATTCCATATCGAGCGCGCATAACCGCGCCTTAGAAAACTCCGACCGGATTTCGCGTCCGGCCGGAGTTTTTTGTATGGCGGCCGAACAGGCGTTATAAACCCGTCCGTTCAGCCGGAGAGTTATGAAAAAGCGCTTGAGCAAAGGTCATGAAGCCGCATCCCCGAGCAGAGGATTTGCAAAGCGGAGAGTGTGATTTTGGCTCATGCGCTATTTCAGCCGCGCCGTTTTGGCGATCAGCTTGGGATAGATGCGTTCCCGCATCCACGTCTCCGAGACGGCGGCGAGCGCGTCCTCGGGCGCAAACCAGCCCGCGCCGCTGTTCTCGTCCGGCTTCATATGCACGGCCTGCCGGTCGTCCGCCTCGAAGAGATAGGTCACGTTGTAGTGCAGATGCGACGGGACGTACCGCCCGCGCTTTTCATGGCCGTTGACGGTCAGAATTTCGATCGACAGCGGGCCGTCCCCCAGATCGCGCAGGCCGCTCACACCGCTCTCCTCCATGGCCTCCCGCCGGGCGACGGCGCGCAGATCCGTTTCGCCGTCGGCATGGCCGCCCGTCCACGCCCACGACCGATAGATGTTGTGATAGATGAGCAGCACCCGCCCCGTCTCGCGGCCAATCACCCAGGCCGAGGCGGTGAAGTGCGCCGTCTCGTTGGCGCGGTCGAAGGGCGTTTTGCCCTCGCGCAGAAAGGCGACCATTTTCGGCAGATCGCGCGCCTCCTGCTCGTTAACGGGCTGATAGGCCAAAAGCTCCTGCTCCAGCGTCATCGGATTCCCTCCTCGTGTTCGGCCTGGCGGATGAATTCGTCCTGCTCGGCGCGGCTCAGATGATTGAAGAACACATTCCAGCCGCACACGCGCACCTGAAGCGACGCGTATTTTTCGGGATTCTCCTGCGCCGCCCGCAGCGTGGCCGCGTCGAACACATTAAACTGTATGCACAGCCCGCCCAGCTCGAAATATGTCTCTATCAGCCGCACAAACGCCCTGAGTCCCTCCGCCCCGCGCACCGCCGAGGGGTGGAGGATGCAGTCCAGCACCGCGCCGTCCGGGAACTGCGTCTGATCGAGCCGCCCCGCCGATTCGATCATCGCCGTCACGCCGCGCCGGTCCATGGCCGTCACGGCGGCGAGGTTCTTGCTGGTCATCTCGCCCCTTCTGCGTCCGTCGGGGGTCGCGCCGCAGCTCCTGCCGAAGCGCACGGTGTAGTCGATGGAGAACTGCGCCAGCTGGAAAACGCCGCCCAGCGTGTTGGGCTGGCCGTTGACGCAGGCGGAAAGGCGCGCGTTCAGCCGGCGGGCGATTTCATCGGCCTCGGGATCGCCGTTGCCCCATTTGGGCAGCTTTTTGAGCGCGATCAGGCGCAGGCGCGGGTTATCCTCCCAGTCGCTCCTGAGAATATCGCGCAGCGCGGCGAGCGTCAGCCGCTTTTCCTCAAACACCAGTCTTTTGACGGCGATCAGCGCATCGACCGCCGTGCCCAGGCTGCCGCAGACGATGCCGGCGTTGTTGTATTTCGCGCCGCCGCGGCTCACGTCGCGCGCCGTGTCCAGGCAGGGCGCCATTGTGCCCGACAGCACCGGCGAGGGATTGAAGCGCGGCCAGCAGCCCTCCGATTTTCGGATCTGATCCATCGCCAGATCGAGGACATAATCCGCCTGCCGGAAAAACGCCTCTTCAAACTCGGCGTAGCTGCCGAAATCCAGCCCCGTGCGCGGGCCGCTCTGCCGCCCGTATACCGGATCAAAGCCGTCGTTCAGCGCCAGCTCGACCAGCTTGGGCAGATTGACCGTCGCGGAAACGGAGCGGTTCATCTCAAGCCCCTCGGCAGCGGGTTCGTAGCAGCCGATGGGCACATAGCGCCGCGCGTCCTCCCGCGTCTTGCCGAATTTCATCATCGTCTCGATGATTGATCTGTCGTTGCAGAACACAATGCCCGAGCAGCCATCGCGGATGCAGTCGGCCGCCAGCGCGACGAAATCCTGCGGCGTATTGTCCGATACGCGCACAGACAGCTTGGGATTGACCGTGCGCATCTCCCGATACGCCTCGAGCGCAAGATAGGACAAATCGTTCACGGCGCTCTCCCCGTCCGGCAGCTCGCCGCCGAAGTAGAAATTCTTGCCGTTGGCCCTGTCCTGCGTGCGGGCATAGAACTTGTTGAAGAAGTATTTGATCAGCTCCTTCGCCTGATCGCGCGTCAGCCGCCCCGCCGCGAGATCACCCTCATAAAAGCGGCTGTAGAGCCGGTCGAAGCCGCCCATCGAGCGCACCGGCTCGCCCTCGAATTCCTGACATTCGTGATAGATATAGGCCAGCTGCATGGCCTCGTGCAGCGTCTGGGGCGGATGATCGGCGATGCGCTCAAGCGCCGCGGAGACGGCTCGCAGGCGCTCCGCGTCCCCGGGATGGCGCGCGGCCTCCTTTCCGGCCTGCGCGCTCAACCGGCGGCAGAGCGTGCGCATCGCGCCGTAGACCATAATCACGCTGTCCAGAAAATCGCGGCGGCGCGTGGTCAGCGCGTTTTCGGCGGCAAGCTGTTCCCTGCGTGTTTCGGCGGCGCTTTGCAGGCCATAAAGGCCCAGCGCCAGCAGCCGCGCCCAGTCCGGCGACGTGTGCGATATATCCAGTCCGGCGGTCAGAAGGCCCGATTCGGCCAGCGGATCGATCGGCGCGCCAATCGCCTTCAGGCCGCTGTCCGTCCACTGCCGGCCGCGCAGATCGGAGAGGGTATCGCCATAGTCGATGTGATCGGCGATCCAGTCGAATTCGTCCACATGGATGCGTGCGTTTTCCAGCGTCAGTTTGAACAGCGCCGCCTTGACGCGGATGGGCGCTTCACCCGAAAGGCGCTCCTCAAGCGCGCCGGCCTCAGCGCGCAGCTCGTCCCGCGAAAGCCCCGTCTCGGGATCATAGCAAACGCAATCATACTGACGATCCAGCAGCGCGCGATCTCCTTCAAACATCCTGTCCATAAAATATCCTCCCGGCGCTTCAAGCTGTGTCCATTATAGCCCGCGCCCCGCCGCCGCGCAATGCGCTTTTCAACCATAAATTTGTACAAATCGATCATGCACCGCGCTCAGATATTGAATCCGCGCACGCCCCGTGCTATACTGGCTGAGAGGTGAAGCGCATGAATCCCAACGTCGATCTGGTGATCACCGATATGCTGCTGGCCATGCACGGCGCGTCGCCCCGCTGGCTGAAGCTGGAAACGCCGCCCCGGCACTCGCAGGGGCTGATCTACGTCAAATCCGGACGGGCGGAATACCGCTTTACCGACGGGCGGCGCTTTGATGTCAAGCCGGGCGATCTGTTCTTTCTGCACAAAAGCAGCCGCTATCAGGGGCGGCAGTTGGGCGAGGAAACGTATACCTTCGTCTATGCCGACTTTGAAACGGCCCATCCCGGCGATCTTTCGGCGCTGGGCCTGCCCGACGTCTGCCCCGCGCGCGATCCCGCCGCGGCGCTCGAGCTGTTCTCGCGCATGGCGGCCTGCTGGCTGGACAGGGAGCCGGGCTACCGCATGGTGTGCCGGGCGCTGCTTTTGCGCCTGATTGCCATGATGGTGCGCGATCAGTCGGCGGCGGCGCTCTCCGGCGCGCGGGGCGACCGGCTGGCCGCGGCGATGCGGCTCATGCGCGCGCGGCTGGACGATCCCTCGCTGCGCGTGGAGGCGCTGGCGGCGGAGGCGTATTTAAGCCCCGTGCAGTTCCGCCGCGTCTTTCGCGAGGCGTACGGCTGCGCGCCCTCGGAATATCTCATGCGCCTGCGCCTTGAGCGCGCGTGCGATCTGCTGCGGGCCGAGGGCGATTACTCCGTGTCCGAGACGGCGGAAATGTGCGGCTTTTCGAGCCTGTACTACTTCAGCCGCGCGTTCAAAAAGCATATGGGCATAACGCCCGGCCGGTATCGCCGCCGCCTGGGCGACGTATAATAATCACAGGAGCGCGCGCAATGGCATCCAATATAACACGTTTTATCTTGCGTCTCCGCGCATAATATGGTAAAATTAAATGAATCATAAGGTCTGCTCCGGCGCGCGGGGCGTGCGATCGCCTTTCCGCGCGTATCCGGTTTTTTGAAGCACAAATATGGAGGTCTGTCATGTTCGGATTTTTGAAAAAGTGGCTGGGCAGCTCGAATGAAAAGGAAATCGCGCGCCTGAGCGCCACCGTTAAACAGATCAACGAGCTTGAGCCTAAATTCCACGCGCTGAGCGACGAGGAGCTGGGCGGCATGACCGCCGTCTTCCGCGAGCGCTATGCGGCGGGCGAGACGCTCGATCAGCTGCTGAGCGAGGCCTACGCCGCCGTGCGCGAGGCCGCCTCCCGCGTGCTGGGTCAGCGCGCGTTCGATACGCAGCTCCTGGGCGCAATCGCGCTGCATCAGGGCCGCATCGCCGAGATGAGAACCGGCGAGGGCAAAACGCTCACCGCCACCTTCCCCGCCTATCTGAACGCCATCCCCGGCCAGGGCGTACACATCGTCACCGTCAACGAATACCTCGCCCGCTTCCACAGCGAGTGGATGGGCAAGGTGTACCGCTTCATGGGCATGACGGTCGGCCTGATCGAGCACGACATGGATCCGGCGGCGCGCCAGAAGGCCTATGCCGCCGACATCACCTACGCCACCAATAACGAGCTGGGCTTCGACTATCTGCGCGACAACATGGTCATCCGCAGGGAGCGGCTGGTGCAGCGCCCGCTCAACTTCGCCATTGTCGATGAGGTGGACTCGATCCTCATCGACGAGGCGCGCACGCCGCTGATCATCTCCGGCCAGGGCGAAAAGTCCACCGAGATGTACAACCGCGTCGATCGCTTCATCCCCCGCCTGAGCGAGGCGCTGGAGAAGGACGAAAACGGCGAGGTCGATCCCGAATCGGGCGATTATATCCGCGACGAAAAGCAGAAGAGCGCCTCCCTCACCGAAAAGGGCGTGCGCAAGGCCGAGGCCTATTTCGGCGTGGACAACCTCACCGATCCGGCCAACATCGAGCTTTATCACCATGTGCTGATGGCGCTCAAGGCCAACGTCATGATGAAGCGCGACGTGGATTACGTCGTCAAGGACGGCCAGGTGGTCATCGTGGACGAGTTCACCGGCCGATTGATGGTGGGCCGCCGCTATTCGGACGGCCTGCATCAGGCCATCGAGGCCAAGGAAAAGGTCAAGGTTGAGCGCGAGAGCAAGACGCTGGCCACGATCACCTTCCAGAACTTCTTCCGGATGTACAAAAAGCTCTCCGGCATGACCGGCACGGCCAAGACGGAGGAGGAGGAATTCCGCGGCATCTATCATCTCGACGTGGTGACCATCCCCACCAACAAGCCCATGATCCGCAAGGATCTCAACGATCTGGTCTTCCTCAATCAGAAGGCCAAATGGAACGCCGTCGTCGAGGAAATCATCCGCCGCCACGCCACCGGCCAGCCCATCCTCGTGGGCACGGTATCGGTCGAAAAGAGCGAGCTGCTGAGCAAAATGCTCGAGCTGCGCGGCGTGAAGCACGTCGTTCTGAACGCCAAGTTCCACGAAAAGGAAGCCGAGATCGTCGCGCAGGCCGGCCGCCGGGACGCGGTGACCATCTCCACCAACATGGCCGGCCGCGGCACCGACATCCTGCTGGGCGGCAACGCCGAATTCATGGCGCGCCAGAAAATGCGTCTGGCCGGCTATGAGGAGCAGGTCATTGAGGACGCGCTGGGGCATAACGAGCACGTCTCCCAGGATGTGCTCGACGCGCGCGCCGTGTTCAACGAATATTACAAGGCCTTCAAGGCCGAGACGGATAAGGAGCATGAGGAGGTCGTCAAGCTGGGCGGCCTGCACATCATCGGTACCGAGCGCCATGAGTCCCGCCGCATCGACAACCAGCTGCGCGGTCGCGCGGGCCGTCAGGGCGACCCCGGCTCCAGCCAGTTCTTCATCGCCATGGACGACGATCTGATGCGTCTCTTCGGCTCGGATCGCATACAGCCCATCATCGCAAAGCTGGGCGTAGGCGACGATCAGGCCATCGAGCACTCGCTTCTGTCCAATCAGATCGAGAACGCCCAGAAGCGCGTCGAGAGCCGCAACTACGGCATCCGCAAGACCGTGCTCCAGTTCGACGACGTAATGAACCAGCAGCGCGAGGTTATCTATTCCCAGCGCCGCGAGGTGCTCATGGGCGAGGATATGCACGCCAACATCCTCAGTATGCGCCAGGCGCTGCTCGACGAGGCCCTGCCCCGCTTCTGCGCCGGCGAGGACGATTCCGACAACTGGGATGTGAAGGGTCTGGGCGACTATCTCGAGCATCTCTTCCTCAAGAGTGGCACGATCGAGGCGCTCTACGGCCCGGCCAAGGACATCAACCGCAAGGCGTTCGAGGGCATGATCATCGGAGCCGCCGACGAATTCTACGCCGAACGCGAGAAGATGATCGCCGAGGTCGGCATCGATATGCGCGAATTTGAGCGCGTCGTGCTGCTCAGCGCGGTCGATCGCCGCTGGATGGATCACATTGACGCGATGGATCAGCTGCGCGAGGGCATCGGCCTGCGCGCCTACGGCCAGCGCGACCCCATCGTCGAATACAAGCACGAGGGCTACGCGATGTTCGAGGAAATGACGCACCTCATTCAGGAGGACACGCTGCGCCGCCTGTGCTTCGCCACGCTGGTCAAGCAGCCCCCGCAGCCGCCTAAGGAAGAGGAGCAGAAGCTGGTCGCTTCTCACGGCGGCGAGAGCGCGTCGAGCGCCAGGCAGCCCGTCCACGCCGACGCCAAGGTCGGCCGCAACGATCCCTGCCCCTGCGGCAGCGGCAAAAAGTATAAGGAGTGCTGCGGCAAGGGCCGTTAGACCCCTCCGTTTCCGGCCATAATGCCCCGCGACAGTAAAGAATAAAACCGACAGCTTTGAAAGGTGTGTTTGAACATATGCTGGAAATGGAACAATTTAAGCAGGATCTCGCGGCCGTGCGCGCTTCTATTGAAGAGCTGGGCCAGGCGCTGGATATCGAGCGTCTCAAGGAGCAGCTCATCGAATATCAGGAGGACATGGCCTCGAACGGCTTCTGGGACGACATGGAGCACGCCCAGAAGATCAACCAGAAGGCGCACGGCGTGGAGGCGCGCCTTCAGCACTATAAATCGCTGAACAGCCGCGCCGACGACATTGAAGCCATGATGGAGCTGGCCGAGGAGGCCGACGACGAGAGCATGGCGCAGGAAATCGCCGCGGAGTTTGCGTCGATTAAAGCGGAGCTGGAGCAGCTGCGCCTGACCACGCTTTTGCGCGACGAATACGACAGCAATGACTGCATCCTCGCGCTGCACGCCGGCGCGGGCGGAACCGAGGCGCAGGACTGGACGCAGATGCTCTATCGCATGTACACCCGCTTCGCCGAGCGCATGGGCTTTGCCGTGCGCGAGCTGGATCTGCTCGACGGCGACGAGGCCGGCATCAAGTCGGTCACGTTCGAGGTCAAGGGCGAGTATGCCTACGGCTTTTTGAAATCCGAGCGCGGCGTTCACCGGCTGGTGCGCATTTCGCCCTTTGACGCGAACGCCCGCCGCCACACGTCGTTCGCCTCGCTGGACGTCGCGCCCATCATTGAGGACAACGGCGCGATGGAGATCCGCACCGAGGATCTGCGCATCGACACCTATCGCGCCTCCGGCAAGGGCGGACAGCACGTCAACCGAACCGACTCAGCCGTGCGCATGACCCACCTGCCCACCGGCATCGTCGTGCAGTGCCAGAACGAGCGCAGCCAGATCCAGAACCGCGAAACCTGTATGATGATGCTGCGCGCCAAGCTGGCCGAGCTGCACGAGAAGGAGCGGCAGGAGCAGATGAGCGACGTGAAGGGCGAAATGAAGAAAATCGAATGGGGCAGCCAGATCCGCTCCTACGTCTTCCAGCCCTACACCATGGTCAAGGATCACCGCACCGGCTACGAAACCGGCGACATCTCCGCCGTGATGGACGGCGATCTCGAGGGCTTCGTGACCGCCTATCTGCAAAAGCTCTGATAAAAACAGCCGGTGCGAGACGAGCCTTCCCGAGGATATTTCAAAGGCTCGGAATATGAGAAAATTCCCTTGCCGGACGAGCGTTCCCCGGACGCCGTTTTTTCCGGAAATGCGCGTCGCCCGAGCTGTAGAAAGCGCCTTTGACGCTGAACCGCGCTCTCATCAAAAATAGACCTGCGCCGTCCGTTCGCCTGCCGGGAGGACGGACGGCCTTTCGTCGCGCGGCATGGAGATGAGTTGTGAAGCGATTAACTGTTCTGCTGGGCGCGCTGGCGCTGATCGGCGCGTTTTTCATCGGCGCGCTGACCGGCCTTGAGCGGGTGTTCCTCGATCCCGCGCGCTATATTGCCCTTCAAGATCAGCTGAACGTCTATGAGGACGCAGGCGTTTCCCGCGAGGAGCAGGCGCTGATCGATCAGGATCTGGCCGGTTATCTGCGCGGGGATATCGATTCGCTCGAGCGCCGCGTGACGCTCCTTGGCGAGCCAGTCGATTGCGCGTTCAACGCGCGCGAGCTTGAGCATATGAAGGATGTGCGCCGGCTGTTCGAGATCGGCTTTGCCGTTCGGCGCGCGCTGATCGCCCTGACGGCGCTGCTGCTGATCGCCGCCGCTCTGACGGGCGGGCGCGCCGGTTTAAGCGCGGCTGTGTCGGCGGGTCTGATCGCGCTCATGGCCGCATCGGGCGCGCTGACTATAAAGCTCGTCGGATTTTCGCGCGTGTTTATCGCGTTTCATCATCTGGCCTTCAGCAACGATCTGTGGCTGCTCGATCCCGCGACCGACGCGATGATTCGGATGCTGCCCGAGGAATTTTTCGCGGGCATGGCGCTTCAGGGCACGGTCAGCGCGGCGCTGTTCGCGCTGCTGTTTTTCGCGCTGGCCGCGGCGGCGCTGGCTGTGCTGGGGAAAATCCGGCGCGCAAGGCGGTAAACGCCGTATGCAGGGGCTGCGACACGGAGAGCGCGGATGGGATTGCGCGTTACTTGCTTTGTGCATTGAAAGCCCATTTGCCGGGCGGATACGGCGTTCGGGAAGGCACGGCTGTGCGTAAGCCGCGCGGCGAGGGGATGCATGGAGCACGGATGAAACGCGCCTAACCCTTTCGCGCGGGAAGCCTATCCGCCAAACGCCGGATGAGCGCGCCGCTTTTGTGAAAGCCCTGGCTGTATATGGCTATGCGCTTCACGGGGAGCGCGGATTGAAATCCTCTGAAATCGCATTTCAGCGCTCCAGACAGCCGCCCTCTTCCCGCGCGGAGCGTGGATTGAAATCACAATGACCCCAGCGTCCATCTCAGTCCACTCCGTCACACTCTTTACGGAGGGCATTGAAATAAGCATCAATCTCAATTCGTCACACCCCATCATGGGGGAGCGTGGATTGAAATAATAATACGTCCCAACACATTTGACCGCCTGACGACGGCCTTCATACAGGAAATTCCGGCGTTTTCCGCGCCGGACGGGAGGATAACATGAGCTATGAAACACTGGCCCGCGAAAAGGCCGAAGCACTCAGAAGGGCCGGACACGCCCGCATACTGGCCGTGGAGTCCAGCTGCGACGAAACCGCCATGGCCGTCGTCGAGGACGGCCGCGTGCTGAAATCGAGCGTCATCGCCTCGCAGATCGACATGCATGCGCTCTATGGCGGCGTGGTGCCGGAAATCGCCTCGCGGATGCACGTCGATGCGCTCGACCCGCTGCTGGATCAGACGCTCGAGCAGGGCGGCTATACCATGGACGACATCGACGCGGTGGGCGTAACGTTCGGGCCGGGTCTGGTGGGCGCGCTGCTGACCGGCGTGGCGTGGGCGAAGGCGTTCGCCTATGCGCGGCAGCTGCCGCTGATCCCCGTCAATCACATTGAGGGACACGTCAGCGCCAACTACATCGCCTCGCCCGAGCTGACCCCGCCGTTCGTGTGTCTGGTGGCCTCCGGCGGGCACAGCCACATCGTGCGCGTGGACGATTACGGCGAATATACCATACTCGGCGGCACCACCGACGACGCGGCCGGCGAAGCGTTCGACAAGGTGGCGCGCGTGCTGGATATTCCCTATCCGGGCGGGCCGCTGCTGGACAAGCTGGCCGAGGACGGCGACGACCACGCCTATGTGTTTCCCAAGGTCGTGACCCACGGCGCGTATGATTTCTCGTTCAGCGGGCTGAAAACCGCCGTCATCAATCAGGCGCATAAGCTCCGCCAGCAGGGCGAGGAAATCAACGCCGCCAACTTCGCCGCGTCCTTCCGCCGCGCCGTGGTCGATTCGCTGGCCGAAAAGACCGTGCGCGCCTGCCGGGACGCGGGGCTTAAAAAGGTCGCGCTGGCCGGCGGCGTGGCGAGCAACCGTCTGCTGCGCCGCGAGATGCAGCGCCGCGGCGAAAAGGCCGGCCTGACCGTATTCATGCCGCCCGCCATACTCTGCACCGACAACGCCGCCATGATCGGCAGCGCGGCGTTTTATCAGCTCATGCGCGGCCATGTGGCCGATCTCACGCTCAACGCCGTGCCGTCGCTCGGGCTGATCGCGGAATGAGACGGGTTATCCACAGCCTCCCCGAAATTCTGTGCAAAACGCCGCTCCCCTCGGAGATAATCTCCGGCGGAAGCGGCGTTTTTCGTCGTATAAACGGGCTTTCAGCGCGATTGCAGGCGGCTTTTACACGAGTTATCCACAGTTATTCACAAGAAGGCTGTGGATAATGTGGATAACTCGCGGTTTATTCACACTCAGGCGCGGACAGGCTTTTCCGAATCCATCGCCCAGAGGACGATCGCCGTTGCGGCCAGCGCGGCGAACAGCAGGAAAAAGACCGGCCCATAGGCGTTACGCACGCCGTAAATCTTTTTAACGCCCGAAATGAAGCATCCCAGCTGTCCGGTCGCCGCGGCGCACTGCCCCAGCATCCTCGGCCAGCCGCCGGCGCGATGATACAGGCGCAGTCTGTCGGACGCAAAGAGCGCCGCGGCGCAGCCCAGCGGCCACGCCGGCATGAGAATCATTCCCGCCGCCATAACGCCGTGGCTCAGCATTTCGTAAACGACGGCGACGACCGTGCTCGCAAGGCCGACGATCAGCCAGATTCCCGGGCCTTTCGCGCGGCGCACTTTCTTCTTCATCAGTCAGTTTCTCCCTCGATGTACAGTATGTCGGTCACGGAGCGCTCCTCAATGACGTCTCGATTCGCGCAGGGGTGATTGATCACCCTGTCGTTAAAATACATGGTCGTGGAGCCGCCGCCGTCCAGATTGTAGGCGACCGTCACGCCCTTGTTCAGCATATATTCCGCCATTTCGCCGATGGTCATGCCGATGCCGTATTTGCTGCGGCCGTCCGCCACCAGCAGCAGATAGTGATTCGGCTCGATCATGCCGATCGCCGTGCGCGGATTGTGATGATCGTAGTGATTCATCCAGAAGGTTTTGTCCCGGTATATCTCGCCGTTGTCGATCAGAATCGGCCCGAAGGAAAAGACCTGCCAGACGCCCTGCTCGACCATCTCTTCAATATCCACCGTCTGCTGATCCTCGACGACCGTCATGCGGCCGTCCGGCCAGATGCAGCCCAGCGGCGCGCCCCGATCCACCTTATCGCGATACAGCACACCGTTGCGCACGACATAGCCGTAATCCCGCGCGCCGCAATAGTCGCCGTTGACGGCGAAGATCGCGTTGTTTTCCCGCGCCATGGTGCTGGGCTTTGACGTTCTCGTCGAGAAAACACCGCGCGCAAAGGCGGTCTTTAGCCTTGAAACGCTGTCCAGTCTCACGTCGGCCGTCGTCACGGTCACCCAGCCGCCGTCCACCTCGATCGATTCCTTCTCAATCTCGATCCGCACGCCGCCGTTGACATAGCAGTTTTTCGACAGGCCGAACGTCGGGGCCGGCGTGGGCGTCGGCGTGGGGGTGGGGGAAGCCGTCGGCGTGGGCGAGGCCGTCGCGGTTGACGCGGCCTCGGGCGTCGGCGTCGCCGGCTCCGGCGTGGGAGACGGCTCGATCGTCGCCGTCCATTCCACAAACACAGCCTGCTGCATTTCCATATAATCATGGGGAATGACAAACTGATCCAGTATAATCCATATGGAAAAAAGCAGCAGAGCCGCTATATAAACGCGCATAAATACAGCGGCTTTCCGGTCAATGGCGCCGCGCTTTGCTTTCTTAGGCATACGATCATCCAATCAATGATTTTTAGCGCTTTAATCCGCACGCTTCATTCATTATATAGGAATTTTCAGCGCCGCGCAAGCTGTTTTTCGCGCTCTCTATAAAAATGGCTCTGATATTATATATTAAGGAAGCGATCGTGCGGTGCCTCGTCCTCTCGAACGCATAAAAACATCCGGCCGCCGCCATGACGACCGGATGAAGAAAATGATTCGATTAAGCCTCGGGGATCGCGAACTCGTCGCCCTCGACGTTCTCCAGAGCGTCGTCGGCCAGCGCCTCGCGGATGCTCAGGCTGATGCGCTTGTTCTCGGTATCGACGCTGAGGATCTTGACGCGGATCTCGTCGCCAACCTTAACGGCGTCCTCAACCTTCGCGATACGGGTGGGCGCGCACTGGGAAATGTGAACCATGCCGTCCAGGCCGGGCTCCAGCTCGACGAACGCGCCGTAGGGCACGATGCGGACGACCTTGCCGGTCACGATGCTGCCGGGAACGTACTTCTCGCCGGCGATGTCCCACAGCTTGGGCTGGGTGGCCTTCAGGCTCAGGGAGATGCGATCGCGCTCCTTGTCCAGCTTGATGATCTTCACGTCGATTTCCTGACCGACGGAAACAACCTCGGAGGGATGGCCGACGCGCTTCCAGGCCAGATCGGACACATGAACCAGACCGTCCACGCCGCCGATATCGACGAACGCGCCGAAGTTGGTCAGGCGGCGAACGACGCCCTTGACGACCTCGCCCTCAACCAGCTTGTCCCAGGCCTCGGCCTTCTTCTTCTCTTCCTCGGCCTGCAGCACGGCCTTGCGGGAAGCGACGACGCGCTTCTTGCTCTTGTCGATCTCGATGATCTTGAGATCCATCTCCTGGCCCACGAACTCGTCGATCTTCTCGACATAGCGCAGGGACAGCAGAGAGGCGGGAATGAAAGCACGAATGCCCATGACATCGGCAATCAGACCGCCCTTTACAGATTCCTTGCCAACGCCCTTGACGATCTCGCCGGCGTCATAAGCGGCGACGATGGCGTCCCAAACCTTGCGGTTGACAATATTGCGCTGGGACAGAAGCACATTGCCATCGCCATCGTTAACCTTGACGACCTCGACTTCGATTTCGTCTCCGACCTTGACATCGGGGGTGGACAGGTCGCACTTCTTGACCAGACCATCAGACTTGTAGCCCACGTTCACGCACACTTCGTCATCGGTGATCTGAAGAACCTTGCCGGTGACGGTCTGACCCGGGTGAAGCTGGACCATCGTCTTTTCGACGTCCGCCATGAAATCGGAGTCGGTCATGGTTTCCTGAAGTTCTGCCTGTTCCTGATTCTTGATGTCGCTCATTCGTGCAACAACCTCCTTAAATGTACCAACCGACGTGGAAGCGCCGGCTGTAATACCGATATGATCCGCCGCGCTCAGGGGAATATTTTCCAGCTCGCGGGCGGTTTCCGCCAGGTATGTCCGCGGGCAGAGCCTGCGGCACAGCTCGTACAGCTTGCGCGTGTTTGAGCTGTTCTTTCCGCCGATCACCAGCATGACGTCCACGGCTGCGGCGATGCGCGCCGCCTCCTCCTGGCGGATGGCCGTGGCCCGGCAGATGGTGTTGCGGATCTCGAGCGGCTGCCCCTTCTGCCGAAGAAGCGCGCACAGCCTCTCAAAGAGCGACTGCGGGATGGTGGTCTGCGCCACCACCAGCGCGGAACGATCCAGCTCAAGCGCCTTGACGTCCTCCTCGCTGCCGATTGCGCGGCCGCGCCCCCGCGCCCAGCCGAGAATGCCCTGCACCTCGGGATGAGCGCCGTCGCCGATCACCAGCACGTCCCTGCCGGACGCCGCCGCCTGATCGGCCAGCTCATGGATCCGCTTGACGAACGGACAGGCCGCGTCCACAACGCGAATTCCCCGCCCGTTTAATATTTCAACTGTTTCGCGGCCTACGCCGTGCGCGCGGATGACCGCCGTCGCGCCCGAAGGCACATCCAGGGGAGACGACGCGACGCGCGCGCCCTCCGCCTCGAGGGAGGCGACCACCTGCGGATTGTGAATAATCGGCCCCAGCGTATAGACAGCCTCGCCGGATCGAAGCAGCGCCTGCGTCGTTTCGACGGCGCGGCGAACGCCGAAGCAAAATCCCGCGTGGGAAGCGATTTTCAGGTCCATCAGACAACTAAGCCTTCTCATAGCAGTTTCAATATTACTTGTATTTTTTCTACACACGGGCGAAAAATCCTGCAAAAAAAGCCGTTTAACCAATGTTTTACATCCTATAGAGAGGCGCTTTTTCGCACGGAACGCGCGGCTC